>DAIRVI010000014.1:15059-40380 GCA_036802885.1 Pyrinomonadaceae bacterium | reverse complement strand
CAGGATCCTCGAATATGAAGCCGTTTCGGTCGGCAAATCCATTCGAGCCGCCATTAGCGTAGCCGTTTCCCGACGACGCGTCGTGACTGAACACTCTTGGTTTTGTCGCTTCGACCCGTGCCTGTCCGTTCCAGATCTCTTCTCTCACTTCGGTGCGTAAAACTCGTCCGTTCGGCGCATCCAAAGCGGCGTCAGATGCTATCAGGCCCTCATTGTGCGGCAGCATGTCCAGGTTATCGGCCACCGCCTCGATGATCTGTCGCCCGATCGTCTTGTCGCCGGCTGAGTAAGCCGCGATCATCGCGTTGTCGCAAAGGTTGTTGATCTGCCGCGGAATGCCGTCTGAACACTGATACACGAATTCGACGGCGCCGGTAGTGAAGACACTCGGTTCGGTGGAACCTGCGATCAAGAGACGCTCTGTGATGTACCGATCGACCTCCTCGACGTTAGGAAACGGGTGCATTGTGCACCTGAGAGCAACTCGCTGTTTCAGCTGACGGAGGTTAGGCTGATTTAGCCGGTCGCGAAGCTCAGGCTGCCCAGTGAGTATGATCTGGAGATGCTTGGCCGTGTCCGATTCAAAATTGAGCAGAAGGCGAATTTCTTCGAGCACATAATCCGACAGCTCGTGAGCTTCGTCGATAATGATGACCGTGCGAAGTCCGCGGCGATGGCGTTCCTCCAGGACCTTGCCCATCAGATTGAGAAGCTCGGATTTGTTCGTCCAGTCCTTGATCCCTAGCATCTGGGTCACGTGCTGGTAAAATTCATCGATCGACAGCCGCGGATTAAACACATACGCCGCCAACACCGTCGAATCGAGCCGCCGCATTATCCAACGCAGCGCCGTCGTCTTACCCGTGCCGACCTCGCCAGTGAGCACAATCAGTCCCTTGGCGTTCTCAAGCCCGTAATATAGACTCGCAAGCACCTCGTTGTAACTCGGCGTGAACACGATGAAACGCGGGTCCGGCGTCAATGTGAACGGTGAATCGTCTAATCCGAAAAATTCTTTGTACATAATTACCTCACTGCGTAGGTGTTGCTCCTACGAAACCAATTTGTCGAAAACTCTTGTCGCCTGCAGTATCAGAACGATCAGCGGAATAACACCGATCGCGGCAGCGATGCCGGCAGCCAGTCTTAACCAATGCGAACGCCGTATCCACGCTTTTTCGTCCACGGACAGCAGCGGAGGTACCGACGCCAGCACGGGCAACCCCGTATAGTGTTTTGCGTCCTCAATGTTCTGGATCCTGAATATTCGCGGAACCTCAAAGAATGCAGCCAGGATCAGCCCTATCGCGAGCCCGATGCCTGCGCCCATCAGTGTTAGTAAGAACCGCTTTGGCGCGACGGGTGATTGCGGAATATTTGCCGGATCCTGAACGCGGATCGTCTCGCCCTGAGCGTTCGTCTCAACGCCGACGACCGTTTCAGCGTCGTTCTTTTTCTTTAAGATCTCATCGTACGTCTGCTTTGCCGACGCGTAACGTGCGTTGACGCCCTCGAGAGCTACCTTTACATTTGGGATCGTATTGATCTTTGACTCAAGGACAACGATCTGACCCGAATTTTGCTGACGCTCAATATCTTTGCCCACAAGCTGTTGTTCGATCTGGCCGATCTGAGACTGAATGCGTTGATTCTCAAGTTCGAGGCTCTTCTTCTGCAATTCGGCCTTTCGGCCGCTAACCTGAGTGGCTACCTGAACGCGCTTGTCTGTGTTCTTCTTAAGGTTCTCAAGTTCCTCGTTAAGGCGTTGGATCTCGCTCATTTTAGCGATCACAGCCGGATGCTTTTCTTTGTAAACTTTAAGCAGATTATCGAGCTGGCCATTGAGATCGGCCCGTTTTTGGATCAATTGTGCATAGGCGGGCGTGTCCTCGATCTGCGAAGCCTGCCGGGCGGTATCCTGAGTTTCCTTTTCGCCAAAATCTTCGATAAGACGCATTTGGCGGTTGTTCGACGAAATTGAGTCGCTAAGCCGGCCCTTTTCGTTATAAAGCGTCTGTTTCTCTTTTGTGATCGTGTCCTCTCGCTGGCGTAGACCCTGCAGTTGAGCAACAAGGCCCTGTTCCGACTCGGGCAAGGTCGTAACATTTTGCATCATTATCTCTAGACGCTGCTTTTCGAGATCGTCGAGTGCGGTCTTCTTTTCGGCCAACTGTTTTTCAAACAATTCATTGGTCGATTCAGCGATCTCGACCGAATTCTGAACCTGAGCGTTAACATACTTGCTGGCCAGTTCCGCGGTTACATTTCGAGCGGCCTGAGGATCGCGATCGCGATATCTGATCCGAAACGCCGCCACCTTTTCGTAGCCGGTCTCTTCGAGATCGACCTTGATGTTTTTGTACATCTTCTCGATGATCAGTTCCATCGGAACGTCGGCCGATCGCTCTTGTTTGTAGAGATCGTATTTCTGTACCATCGGCTCCAGAGACGAACGGCTCAAAACCTCTTGGTTGATCGTCGAGAGTCGCTGCGATAGATTTTCGTTTGAAAGCGATTGAACAAGACTCGACGAGATCGTCGGCGGCTTAACCGTCAAAAGTGAGGTTGACTCGTAAATGCTCGGCAGCCTGTTAACAACAAAGCCGATCGCGGACGTAAGGGCGATCATCGGCAGCAGGATCAGCCATTTATGCCGTTTTACCATCTGAATCAATTCGCCGGGTTTTCTTTGTCTAAATTCAACGCTCATTGTTCATTTACCTTCCGCTTAAGCTTTTTTCGTGACCTCGGGATCCGTCTTATCGGTCTCGTTACGCGTTAAGAAGGAGCGAATCAGGACCGCCACAACAACTAACCCGATACCGAAAACAAGCAGGCCTATCGATTCCGGTATCGCCGCCAGAAAGGATACGACACTTGCCATCCGGACATTTTCAAATAAGACGATCGTAAACATAATGTCTCTATATCCAGGTCTAGAGGCTCGCCAGGACGCTTTTTGCCTCTCTAATTTCTCGTTGTGTAAGGACGTTAATATTTTGCAGCGATGTCTCGACTTCGCGGCGGGCGGATACTTTGTCCCCAGTTTTTGCAAGGGCCATACCGAGCCGCACTCTGTAGCCGAGATTCGGAGCTGAGCCCGTTCGTCGCGCGAGAGCATCGTCAAGCGTGACAGCCTTTCGTAACTGCTCGACGGCCGGCGATGCGAGGCCTTTTTTGAAATAAACCCAGCCGAGCGTGTCGTAAAAGCTGGCCGCCGACTGGTTTTTGGTCACGGCGGTAGTCGCGAGTTGCAATGCCTCGTCGAGATTTCCCTGGTTATCCGCTATCATCCACGCCAAATTATTGGCGGCGATCGGTGTGTCCGGCACAATGTCCAATGCCCTCCGGTATGCCTTTTCGGCTTCGCCAGAGTTACCGCGGGCGTCCTCTAAAATACCGAGAAGCGTATAGATCTGGGCCGATGGACGCTTTTCGAGTGATCGTTTGTATTGGGCAATCGCCTCGTCCGCGCGATTTTGTTTGACCAGCAGACTCGCATATGTTGCATAAGCCGGCATGTAATTCTCGTCAAAACCGATGGCAGTCGTCAGTTCGGTTTCGGCGTTGGCATTGTCCCCGGCGGCCGAAAATACATTTGATTTAAGAAAGTGCAGAGCTGCCAGAACGTCCGGTTTATCGGCATTTGCTGCGATCAGGCCATCGATCTTTGCGTGCGCCTTTTCGGTTTGATTCAGACTTATCATCGTGCCGACGATACCGCTGACCGCGTCGAAATTTTGCGGGTCGGCCGCGAGTGCCTGCTCGTATAGATCGAGCGCCCCGGCGAGGTTGCTGTCCGCGATAAAAACCTTCGCAAGATTCACCATAGCCAGCGACGAACGCGGTGACATTTGCAGGACTTGCTGTAAGTCCGCCTTTGCTTCCTCCAGTTTTCCGAGATCGAGTTGGGCCAGGCCTCTGGACGAAAGTGCCCGGAACTTCAGGTTCTGTATCGTTTCAGCGTCAGTTTCGGGATTCGGTATCGACGAGCTGGCTTTGTCGAACAACTCGTTCGAAAGCCTAAACGCGTTTTGCGGTTCACCGGCGGTGAAGGCGGCCTGGATCTTTAATAAAGCGACTTTCAGATCCGTCGGATGATACCTTTCGAGATCAGCAATAAACGCGTTCGCCTGATCGATCTGCCCAACGGAGAGCCTCGCCTGCGACATCAAGAAGAGCGGTTCACGGCCGCTCGGTGTTTTCTTCAAAACCTCTTCGAGATCTTTGATCGCGTCGTCAGCCTTGTTTTCCTGCATTCGCACCCGCGAGCGCAGCATCAACGCCTCGATGTCGTCGTCATTTATCTTAAATAGAGCCTCTAGCTGTTCGTTTACCTTGGCCATTTCGCGTCGCTCGAGATAGATCTCGCCGAGACGATACCGGGCAAGCACATAGTCCGGAGCGTCTGTAAGAACTTGGTTTAGAACGTCTATCGCCATGTCCTGACGATCGGATTTGACGTAAAATTCGGCTAAAACGAGTCGGCTTTCAGGGCTGTTTTCCTGAATTTGCACAAGATCGAGATACGTCGTTTCGGCCTTGTCCATCTGGCGGCTCGTCACATAAAAGTCCGCGATCGCTTCGCGCGCCTCAATGCTGGCGTTATCAATCGCGATACCTTTCTGAAACTGCACCTCTGCCTCTGCATCGCGGTTGGCATCGGTCAAAAATCGGCCATACTCCGTATAACCGAGTATCGACGTCGGGCTCATTGCAATTCCTTTCTGGATCGCTGCTTCGGCGTCTGCCGGCTTTTCACGGGTCGTATGAAAGCGCTCAAGGCTGATGTACGACTCAATGCGTTGCGGGTCGAGCGCAATTGCCCGGTTGACGGCCGCTACGACGTCTTCGTCGGGCTTACCCTGTGCGGCCATTATCGAAGCGGTCATAATATGACCCTCGATAAATTTTGGATCAGCCTCGAGGATCTCGGTGCGGATCTTTTCGGCCTCACCGATCAATGGCGGTTGAACCAATAAAAAGTAATTCCCGAGCTTTGCTTTGGCGTCAAGATTTGTCGCGTCCAGCTCAACCGTTTTGCGCAGTTCGTCAAGAGTCTCGTTAAACTGCCCTAAATTCTCGTACGCGCGGGCGAGTCCCCAATGGGCCTTTGCAGAATCCGGATCGGATTCCGACGCCGACCGAAACTGCATCATCGCATCGTGAAATTTACGTTTTTGTAGATATTCTTCGCCCTTTGCCAAAAACGTCGCCGTCGAATGGCCGCACGACGTTATAAACAGGCTCAGGCAGAGTAATAGGAAAAGGTAAGTAAAACGGGCTAGCTTCTGATGGCACTCTCGGTTAATCATATCGTTCGGTTCATTAGTCGCATCGATTCGGCTTGTTATCAAAGGATCGGGCAATGACCGTTTGACTGGCTCGTTCGGGCGATTCGTTCGATCCCCGACGCAAAACGCAGCCGGTCATCTGATTTCAAAGCTAAATTCCAACAAATAACAATGTCCTGTCGGCATTGGGGAAATACATCCAATCAGCTTTCGATTTCAGAAATTTTTGACAATTATGCCGAATGTCAGACGGCTCGTACTTAACAGGGTTGTATTTGTCCGCTGGAGCTTTTCGACTGCCCGGGCAGGAGCAGCATATCAGCGTCCACTGTAACTCAGTTAGGACGCAGCTTATTCCGGAACAAACGGCGGGAGCGTTTCAGCAAGGCGGGCGGAGAGGTCGACGGCGGCCGTAAGTACCCCTTTTGCTTTGCGGGCGAGAATGCCGTCGGCTAGGTATAGCCAAAAAGTCTCCGTCCCTTTCTCGGGTTGCTGGGTTTCTCGGTCGCCTGTGACACGATGAGTAATTCGTAAATTGTGAATCGTAAATAAGGAGAGCCGGGTCAGTCGAAGATCAGATCGAAATCGCGGTTAGCGTTTAAAAGACGCAATATTCTTACTACCTTTTTTTCGGGCACAGTCGAGTAAACGAGCAGGTAATTTTCAAAACCTTTTACCCGCCAGATCCGCAGATCATTTAGCTTTTTACTTTCAAATTGTCGATTGCTACCGATAAGAGGATTAACGGACAATATTTCGAGCGTATCTTCGACTGCCACCAAAAAAAGGACTGCTTTATCCAGATCACCTTCGGCAATATAGACAAAAGCTTCTTCGATATCTCTTATCGACTGACCGCTCCTCTCGACCGCGTAGCTCATTGACTATTATTTTTTCGCCCGTTCCTTAAGTCGTTTCAAACCACGTTCCTTAATTCCCTCAAAATCAGCCTTGGTCAAGGGACTGAAATCATCGCGCTCGACCGCTTCCAGAAGCAACGCCTCAAGGCGCTTTTCCTGACGTTTTTTCAAATAGTCCCGCACAAGGTCACGAAAAAACTCGCTTGTATTGCCATAACCTTCGGATGCGATGGCTTTATCGACCTCGGCCTTTAGCGAATCGGGAATCGAAATGTTGATCGTTGCGGTTGCCATACTCGTAAAATCCTCTCACAAATAAAGATAGCATATTGGCAATAGATGTCAATAGATGTTATTCCGGAACAAACGGCGGGAGCGTTTCGGCGAGGCGGGCGGAGAGGTCGACGGCGGCGGCAACGGCGGCGGTTTCGTCCGCTCCAACACTGGTCATTACGCGCACCATCGCACCGTCGCTTCGGCGGCGTGTGACGCTGTCGAGCACGGTGTTGATCTTGTCGCGGTATTCGCTGGCCTCGATGCGGCCGCGGCCCTGGTACCAATAGATCATGACCTCATTATATATGCCGTTTTCGATGATATAGCGGTTTGCCTGGAATGTTCGCCCTGTCGAGGTCGTGATGTCGATGAACTGTGGATCTTTCATCACCCAACCGGCTCCGGGCAGGCAGTTTTGCGGGCTGTGATAGGTAGCTCCGGTCCGCTGAGAGGCGTAATAGCCGACGTAAACATTGGCGGAACGTCCGTCAGGCAGTTTGTATTCGCGCATTGTGTGATCGGTCGTTCGGAGCACGCTTTCCGAGCCGTCGGCAAATCTCATCTCGCTTCCCTTTTGCCGCCAATCGCCAATGGTAGCAGGCATTTCGGCAAGCGGCCGGCGGGCAGCGTCGCTCTCGGTGCGAGCCGCAAACCAGTTTATGAAAGAACCGCTAAACACCAGAACCGCGATCAACGGCAGCACTCCAGAAGTGAAGACTGCGGATTGAGGATTGCGGATTGAAGGCATTCGATCATCCGACGTGCTGAACGCTTTTCGCAGAAGGTAATTCGCCGCAACGAGCAAGGCGAGAGCTACGACATAGACGAGCCAGCCGGACATCTCGTGCCAGGTGCCGTCGGTTGCCTGTTTGCCGTAATAGTATGTGAAAACACCTGTTCCGGTGACGCGGGCGGCATTTGTCAGAACCGCGATCGGGACTGCGGCGATCATCAGGACAACGACACGCAAAAGGTCGGGGCGCGAGAAATTTATGTAGCCGCCGTCGTCGTCACGTCGCGTGAAATACGCCAGGATCAGCGCGAGCGTAACCAGAGTCATCAGCGAGCGAATGCCGCTGCAGGCCTCGACGACCTCAAGCGAGATAGTTTGTGTCGATCCGCGCGGCAGGATGTCGATGACGTTTCCGCTTCGGACGGTTGGCACCTCAAAGAACCTGATTCCCCAAACCGCCATCTGCGACGCCCAGATCTGCAGTGGAAACGCGATGCGGTTGAAAACAATTTGCGGGATCGGTATGGCGAGCAGCAGCAGCGCAAAAGAAACGCCGAGAAGCCTGAGCACTCGCAAGCCAAAGAAATAAAAAACTATACCGGCGAGCATCAATAAGAACGAGATGCGCTGTGTAAAAAGCTCCGCGCCGAGTGTGCCTGCAAACAGCAGCAGAATGGCCGCAACTACCGCGAAGCTGCCCGCCAAAATTGATTGGTGCCGGGCGATCGACCTCAGCTCGTCCCACTGCTTCCAAACGATTATCCCGATCACAAACGGTACAAGCAGCCCGTGCGAATAGTTTTCGTCCGACCACCAATCGAGTCCGAGCTTTGCCAAAACAGTCGCGTACAAAAACACAACCGCGGCCGTGATCGCAGCCGTTTTTGCTAGATCGAGTGAGTTGTTTGGAATCCTTTCGCTCATCGGGTCAAGTGGAATGAAAGGTCGAATGTCGAGCGCATTCCGTCTTTACCCGCGAA
This sequence comes from Pyrinomonadaceae bacterium, assembly GCA_036802885.1. Classification (GTDB taxonomy): domain Bacteria; phylum Acidobacteriota; class Blastocatellia; order Pyrinomonadales; family Pyrinomonadaceae; genus OLB17. Next base: position 32,237 of record DAIRVI010000014.1, on the reverse strand, counting down.
TTTGTCTGTGCTTTTTACGTGCTTCGGTCGGCGATCATATCGCTGAATTCGCGCAAGCGCGATGTGTCTTTTTGGATCGCAACGAGGGCCTGATTCGCCTCTTTACGAATTGCCTCCGCCAGGGCGCGTGTCTTTTCGACACCATAATGGCCAGGATAGGTCGCCTTCTCGGCTAAAACATCTTTGCCGGCCGTTTTGCCAAGAGTCTCCGAACTCTGCGTGACATCGAGCAGATCGTCCGTAATCTGAAAAAGCAGGCCGAGCTTGGCCGCAAATTCGACAACGGCCGCAATTTCCTCATCGATAGCACCACCGATCGCTGCACCGGCCTCAGCCGCCGCCGTGATCAATGCACCCGTCTTCTGGCGGTGGATCTGCTCCAACGCGTCAATCGATAAAGGCTTGCCCTCGGCGTCGAGGTCGAGCTGCTGGCCGGCGACCATTCCGTCAGGCGTCCCGGACGCATTTGCTAGTATAGAGATCAGTTTTAGTCGAATCTGGGCCGAAAGATTCTCGTCGTCGGCAATCGTTTTGAAGGCAAGAGTTTGAAGCACATCACCTGCAAGTATCGCCGTCGCCTCGCCAAATTGCCTGTGACACGTAGCCTTTCCGCGTCTCAGATCGCCATCGTCCATCGCCGGCAGATCGTCGTGGATCAGCGAATACGTATGCATCATTTCGAATGCTGCGGCCGTGCTTAAGAGACTATTTTCAGCGGCTCCAAACGTCCGCCCAACCGCTATCAGGATCGCCGGTCGGATGCGCTTGCCGCCCGCAAAAACGCTCCAGCGGATCGCTTCGTGCAGGCGTGTCGGCTCGACGTTCGCCTGTGGAAGACGGTCGTTGAGCGTTACGTCAATTTCACATATCACCTCAGCCAGAAATTCTTTCAAAGCGGTCATTGCCGAGAATTATCGATTATTGTTCGTCATTTATCAAAATCGGTGTTTTTGCGAAATGCGGATCGATAATGTAGATTGCTGATTAAATATGGCTGTTTCCGAAGACCAATTTCGTGCCGCGCTTTCCTGCTTTGCAAGCGGTGTAAGTGTTGTTACGACAAAAGATTCGGCGGGAAAATTTTACGGCATCACGGTTTCCGCATTTTGCTCGGTTTCGCTCAGTCCGCCGATGGTGCTGGTATGTATCGAAAAGACAACCGCCAGCCATTACGCTTTTACAGAATCTAATGTGTTTGTAGTCAACATCTTGGATAAATCTCAAGAACATCTGTCGGTGCGGTTTGCGGCCCCGTCGGATGACAAATTTGAGGATCTGGAATTTCGGGAGGGCATCGACGGCGTTCCCGCGTTCAGGAACGCTCTCGCGACTCTCGAATGCCGCCTTAAGCATACATACGACGGCGGCGATCACTCGATCTTTGTCGGAGAAGTTGAAAATACGGTTGCCGGCGACGGCGCGCCGCTCATATATTTTCGTAGCCAGTATGGAGCGGTTTCGGACTGAATATTGAAAGAATAATTTTGCGTTTCTCCGTCTCGCAAGTTAAACAAACACACACATTTACACATCTGGTTGTTGCTGATTTATGAATTAGCCCAAGATATTGTGTGAAGTTTTTTGTTGACATTGCGTATTAACTTGTTTACTATTGGCATCGCTTGAGGATAATATTTTACGACCTTCGTCAGGCTTACAACACGACAAAATCTCGCGTTTTTACATACCAAAGTGCTATCTTCAATGTTAAGATAGCGTTAAACGGGACTCGTCACCTTTACCAATAAATACGGGAGCGACAATTAGATATGAGCACAGTTTTTGAGTCGGCTATTAATAGTTTTCTCGAAAAAAACGGGGTTGGAAGGGGTGCGGGAACTGCGACGGCCCGCGAATTTGTACCACTGGGGCTAAACGCTCGAAAAGTGGTAAGCCTCCGTTACTCGATCAAAGACGAGAATGGCGAAGCCATCGAAACGTGGGAAGACATCGTAAGGCGCGTCGTCGGCCATGTCTCTAAGGCCGAGACCGAGCCATTTACGCAAAAGCTCTTTTATAACGAGATGGCCGCCGTTATGCTCGCCCGTGAGTTCGTACCAAATACGCCGTGTCTGGTAAACGCCGGCAAGCCAAAGGGCCAACTCGCCGCGTGCTTTGTGCTCGACGTTCCGGATTCGATCGAGGGCATTATGGAGCATGCCCAAAATGTCGCGATAATTCACCAAACCGGCGGCGGTACCGGCATGACATACGAATTTCTGCGTCCCGCGGGATCTATGGTCAACTCGACTCGCGGCGTCGCATCGGGCCCGGTTAGTTTTATGAACATCGTCAATCAGACGACTGAGGTTGTAAAACAGGGCGGCGTCCGGCGCGGTGCGAATATGGGCATCCTGAGTGTAACGCACCCTGATATTTTGCGGTTTATTCACGCTAAGAACGACCAGACGAGCCTGACAAATTTCAATATTTCGGTGACGGTGACCGATCTATTTATGGACGCGGTGGACAGCGGCACCTGGTTTCAAACCGAGTTTGAGGGCGAGCCGTGGATGCACCCTGTATTCGACTCGGTTACCGGCGCGGATTATGTCGTGTACCGCAAACCAGACGGTTCGGCAGCGACCTTTGCTGATAAGCTCGCGTTTGAGACGGCTGATCTCTCGGACTGCACAATCGAGCATCCGCCGATGCAGGGAATGGTCTACGCCCGCGACATCTGGAATCGGATAATCGCCTCGGCTCACAAATACGCCGAGCCCGGAATAATCTTTATAGACGAGGTCAACCGCCACAATCACCTCATGGCCTCGATGGGTAAGATCTACGCGTGTAATCCGTGCGGCGAACAGCAGCTGCACTCAAACAACTCGTGCAATTTAGGTTCGATCGACGTGGCGAAATTTTTTAGGAAAACCGATGACGGGTCACCAATTGTCGATTGGGAACGGCTCTCCGGCGTGACCCAACTTTGCACCAGGTTCCTGGATAACCTGGTCGATGCGGGGTATTTCCCGCTTAAAGAAATTGACGATGTCGTCAAACGGACACGCCCGGTTGGCCTCGGAATAATGGGTTTTGCCGACCTGTGCATAAAGATGGGCGTTACATACGGCAGTGACGATTCGATCGAGTTGATGGAGCGGGTAATGGCATTTGTCCGCCGCGAGTCCTGGCTGGCATCTCTACGTTTGGGCAAGGAAAAAGGTGTGTTTCCTGAATTCGAAGCAAACCGCGAAGCCTATTCGCGTTTTATTTACGACGAGATCGGCATACCGCGTGACATACCTTTAACTCCGCGCAATTACGAGGTTACAACCATCGCCCCAACCGGTACGATCTCACTCGTTGCCGAAACGTCTTCGGGCATCGAACCGAACTTCTCCTGGGCGTACGTCCGCCAGGACACCATCGGGACGCGCACGTACGTTCACACGCCGGCCGCCGAGGCACTGGGTCTAAAGGTCGATCAGACTGACGAGGAGTCGATCAAGGCCGCGGCCGAATATGTAGTCGAACACGAACATGAGCTGCCCGAGCAATTCATCTCGGCGATGAAGATCAAGTCGATCGACCACGTTAAGGTCCTGGCGGCCGCACAGAAACACGTCGATAATTCGATCTCGAAGACCTGCAACGGGGCGACCGACGACACCGTCGAATCTGTGGACGAACTCTATCATCTCGCTCGCACGCTTGGCTGCAAGGCCGTCAGCTATTACCGCGACGGCAGCCGCGAGGGTCAGGTATTGAATTCGATGAAAACAAAATCGCAAGTTGAAGAGAGCCGACGAGGCAGCGAAGTTCAGGCGGACGTCGAGGCTGATGTCGACGGCCAGTCAACGGCTCGTTCGCTCGTAACGGCGGCGCAAAGGGTCACCCGACCACGCGAGTTGCAGGGTTCGACGTGGCGAATTCCGTTTGAGGGACATAATTTGTATGTGACGGTCAATCACGACGGTGAGCGAATACTCGAAATATTTGTTGCCGGACCAATAAGCGCGGGCGTCGGATTGCTTGCGTCGAAGATGCTGCGCGGTGGCTTTGACGCTAAAGATGTCGCTCGCAGTCTTGATAAAGTCACGGCTACGCACGCGGTGTGGTTTAACGAGCGGCTGCTGACGTCGCCCGAGCAAGCCGTCGCCGAATGCCTGCTGTTGATCGACCGTCGGCTCAATGGCCTGCCCGAATCGCTTCGTGCAACCGGCAAGACGTCCGCAGAAGAGACTTTCTCCTCGAGCCCGTTTGCCGAATGCCCGGAGTGCGGCGGCCATCTAGAATTTGTTTCCGGCTGCGACTCGTGCCGCGACTGCGGTTACTCAAAGTGTAAATAGCAAAAACGCTGAAGGAATTACAATCCGTTTGGATGGAAGTCAGATCGAGAATATAATAAATTGCTTCGATCCTGACTTCCTTTTTTTTGCGTGGGGGCCTAACCGATGAATATTGAAAGATGGAGATTTATTTGGATTAACCTGATTCTGATATCGGTTTGTAGCGTTGCCACAGCAGGCGATAACTGGCAAAACGGACGGAAACGGGCTCAACGCCGCCCTGAGATTAGAGTTGTTCCCTGGGGGCCAACCGAGAATGACGTCGAACGGGCAAGGGCAAGGGCCGAATCGAGCCCGGCGGTAAGGGAACTTCTCAAAGGCGTTAAATACAATTTTATTTCGCTCGAACAGATCTATCTGCCGACGAAAAACAGTAAGCCGGCATCGCGTTATCAAGCGGTGTTTTACGATTACACGAACGGACAGAGCATTATTGCGGAAGGTGATTTTGCCGGCAAGGAAGCAGTTTCGGCGCGCGTGGAGCGACGACAGCCGCGGGTGAGCACCAAGGAACTCGAATCTGCATTTCAGATCATAAAAGACGAACCCGAGATCGGGCCGCGATACCGCGACAATAAGATCGAAATCTCGGCAGCAATGCCGCCATATTCGATCATCAACGGCGAGCGATACCTCAACGTCGGAATAAGGGATCTGGAAACAGGCCTATTTACCGTTCGCGGCATTAATCTCAGAGACAATTCGGTTCTTCGCTACGAGGGCGACGCACCGCCGGCCTCGCGTGCCGCACCCGACACGTGCGGGATCGCTGCCGGTTCAGGCGGAACACCCGGAACTGCGGGACAGTATCAAATGACCGTTTTGGATGGCGGGAGCCCGCTGTGGGAAATGTTGATCATACGACCCGCAGCATCGTCAGGAGCGCCCGATGAGGGATCGGGAATTGAAATTCGGGACGTCAAGTATAAAGGCAAGATGGTGCTCAAACGCGGCCATGCTCCGGTACTGAACGTAAAATACGAGGGCGATATTTGCGGGCCTTTCCGTGATTGGCAAAACGAAGAGGGCGGTTTTATGGCGCCGGTGGCCGGTGCTCAAAATCCCGCGTCCGGTATCCGTATTTTGGCCGATGGCCAGATCGCAACCACCGCTCTCGAGACCGGTGACGACAACGGTAATTTTCGTGGTGTGGCAATTTACCGGCAAGATGTCGGCAATGGGACCGAGATAGTTTTGGTTACCGAGATGGATGCCGGCTGGTACCGCTATATTATGGAATGGCGATTTGCACCAAACGGGCTGATCCGTCCGCGATATGGTTTTGGAGCGACAAAAAACGGTTGTGTGTGCTTCGCGCACGACCATCACATTTATTGGCGTTTCGATTTTGACGTTGTAAACAGCACCAATAAGGTGTTCCAGATCGAACGCGGGCGAAAATTTCTTAGGCCCATCACAACCGAAGCCGCAATATTCAAAAAATATAGCCTGAACCGTGGATTCGTAATACAAAATTCAAGCGGTAACGAAGCGTATTCGATCATTCCCGGCCCGTTAGACAACTCTGTAGCTGACCCGACCGGAGCGATGATCGATGAATTTGGTGCCGGAGATTTCTGGCTTTTGAGGTTCAAGGGCTCGGCCGGTTCGCCTGACGAGCTTGACGATCCAGATGCCGGTCCGGCCATCAATCTGGCGCCATGGGTGAACGATGAATCATTGCTAAACGAAGACGTTGTCGTTTGGTACGGAGCTCATTTTCGGCACGAAGACGGAGCCGCATTGCTCGATCCAAACCGGCGGCCTGAGGTGATCTCAGGTTCACACGTCGTCGGCCCAGACCTTCGGCCGATCCGTTGGTAGGGCTTTCGATCGATGATCGCTGAGGCAGCACGGACAGCGGTTGATGCTGCTTTTCTGTATTACAATCGCCTTGATCACAGATTATTTAAATGAAAAACTTTAGGCACAGACTCTTACTTTCGGTAGCTCTTGCTTCGTGCATAATTTCACTTTGTATCAACGGCAAAACGTCGGCAGATTCTCGCATTGATCTCGTTGCGTTGCCGACACCAACACCCAAGCCGTCGCCAAAACCGACTACTTCGCCTACGCCCGGGCCGACGCCCAGCCCGACACCTATTCCGCTTCAGACGCTTGAAAGTTTGCAGTCAAGTATTAGACAGCGAATGTTCGCCCCTGAGGTTCGCCGCGGTCGCGTTGGTATCAAGATCGTGTCGCTCAACACCGGCAAAGTCATCTTCGAAAACGATGCGGAAAAATATTTTATGCCCGCGTCGAATATGAAGAATTTTACAGTCGCAACGGCGTTAGAGAGGCTCGGTCCGGATTTTAAATTTGTCACTAGCGCGTATGCAGCTTCCCTTCCCGATCAATCGGGCGCGATCAAGGGCGACCTTCGTATTTTCGGTCGGGGCGACATTTCGATCTCGACAGCATTCTTTGGCACGGTGCCGACGGATCCCGAAACCTACTACAAAGGGATCGACCGACTTGTCGATAAGATCGTGGCTGCCGGCGTTAAGCGTATCGAAGGCAGCATCGTTGGCGACGAGAGCTACTTTAAGGGCTCTGCTGTCCCGGCGACGTGGGAATGGGACGATCTGCAATGGTATTACGGTGCCGAGATTTCGGCCCTACCGTTGAACGACAACGCCGTAGATGTGAGTGTTTCTCCGCGGTCGGTCGGTGGTTCGTGCAATGTAACGGTATCACCACAAAACGCTTTGATGCAGATCATCAACCGCTGCACAACCACGGGTGGAGCGACCAAACGGAATCTACAAGTTGTAAAGAGGCTTGACCGAAACGTTCTGGAGATTTCGGGGACGATGCCTGCGGGCGACGGCGGTTTTAACAGCCCTGTGACATTCACACGTCCCGCTGATCTTTTCGTAGCGTTGTTAAAGCAGCGTCTCGAATTAAAGGGCGTAACAGTCACCGGCGGTGCGCGAACGGCCACCATATTTATCAAACCTGAGACGCCGCCGATCGAGATCGCAAGGCTCGAATCGCCGCCGTTCAGCGTCATCGCCGCGAAAACAATGAAGCCGAGTCAGAATATGTACACCGAGACGATCCTCTGGACGCTTGGGGAACAGATCGGACGAGCATCGGCTCCGAGCGCAGAGAGTGCCACTCTCGGGTTAGGCGTCGTGAAAGGCTTTATGAAGCAGATCGGCGTACCGGATGACGGCATTGTGCAATATGACGGCAGCGGGTTATCGCGACACGATCTGATCACGCCGAGCGCCGTGGTCACGCTTTACACGTTTATGGCAAAGCAGAGTAGGAATGCACAGGCCTGGCGGGACTCATTAACTATCGGCGGAGTCGACGGCACGCTTTCCAATCGATTTAAGGGAACAGCAGCTCAGGGCAATATTCGCGGTAAGACCGGAACTATCGACCAAGTCTCGGCTCTTTCGGGCTATCTGACCACGGCCGGCGGCGAGCAAATCGTGTTATCGCTCGTTGTAAATGGCGTTGCGGACACACGAACCCGAACGTCTCTTATCGACGCCATAGTCGTGAGCCTGGCAAATTTTAACGGAAAGATCGATTAGTAAGCATCGGGACCGGCAGCGACGGGATTCCGACAAAACTACCATTCCTCACTGGCATAACTTTCTCGGCCACGACCGCCTCGCGGACGCTCTACACGCGGCCGAGCCTCGTTAACGACCATATTTCGCCCGTCGTATTCCTGACCGTTAAACTGCGCGATCGCGGCAGTCGCTTCGTCCTCAGTTGCCATTTCGACAAATCCGAACCCACGCGAGCGTCCGGTCTCACGATCGTAAACAACATTCGCCGCTTCGACCGCGCCGGCGGCGCCAAAATACTCCTGCAGATCCTCGCTCGTCACACGAAATGACAAGTTGCCGACATATAGTTTGTTACTCATTTTCGTTTATTTCCTAAACCCAAGAGAAGCAAGACAGGCAGGTAAAACTGGGAAACCTCGATCTGATTTCCCGTCAAAACAGCGGCGCTCCCTACACAAAAAAATAACTGCTTCGCAAACCAAAAAACTAACTCTCAAAACCGCACCGAAAAGCGTCGCAAATTAACCGGACGGATGTATCAACCAAGATACCGTCGAGAGCAAAAAAACATTTGGAATTATGATATTTTTTGCGGAATTAGGCAAGAGGGTTTTCACCACAGAGTTCACAGAGAGCACGGAGAATCTATTTGATTTTCTCCGTGACCTCTCGGTTCTCTGTACTTAGTTCCTCTTCAGAATGTTTAGGATCTTCTCGTGTATCCCGCCAAAGCCGCCGTTGGACATTATCGCCACGACATCGCCTTCGCGCATCTGCGGGCCGAGATGCTCAACGATCGAGTCGGCATCGGGAAATGTCGCTGCCGTTACTCCATTCGCTGCAATGCTCGCGACCAACGTCTCAACATTTAATACTTCGCCATAGGTGCTGGCGTCGGCAATATTGTAAACGCCCGCGATGATGACCTGATCAGCGTGAGCGAACGCCTCTTTGTATCGGTCGGCAAAGATCGACAGTCGCGACGACCGCGAACGCGGCTCGAAAATAGCGATCAGCCTGTTTGCCGCATAACGCTGCCGGAGGGCTTTAAGCGTCTCGTCCACTGCCGTCGGATGGTGCGCAAAATCGTCGATGACAGTCACTCCCCGCTCGACGCCGCGAATCTCCATCCGGCGTTTGACCGATTTGAAAGTGTTGAATGCCTCCTGCATTTTCTCTCTCGATATGCCCCACGCATCGGCCGCAATAACGACGGCCAGGCAATTGCGGACGTTGAACTCGCCGATCAAATGTGTCTCGAATCCGGCCCATTCGACTCCTTCGTAAAAAACCTTAAACCGCGTTTTGTCACCCGCGAATTCGATGTCGCGTGCCTGCCACTTGGCATCGTCTGCCAGTCCAAATGTCTCGACCGAAGTGTAAAGCTTGCCTTTCATCTGGGCGAGAACCTCGCGAACGGCAGGCGAATCTACGCCGCAGATGACGCGTCCATTCCCAGGAACGATATTCATCAGCCGCGAAAATTGCCATTTGATCGCGTCCAGATCCTTGTAAATATCAGCGTGGTCAAATTCGATATTACCTACGATCGCGATCTCAGGCAGGTAGGACATAAACTTAGGCTTCTTGTCGAAGAAAGCCGTATCGTATTCATCGCCCTCGATCACAAAGTAATCACTGTCAGTGACCCGGAAGCTCTGACCAAAATTCTGCACCACACCGCCGACCAGGAAAGTCGGATCGAGCCCGCCAACCTCGCAGACCCATGCCGCGATGCTTGTCGTTGTGGTTTTACCGTGTGTGCCGGCAACGACCAACGAACGGCGGCCGCGAATAAACTCTTCTCTAACGGTCTCGGCCTGCGAGCGGTAGAGCATCTTGCGATTCAGTACCTCTTCGAGCTCAAGGTTGCCGCGCATCATCGTGTTGCCGACGACCGTACAATCTCGCGGGACGTCAGTTGATTCGGCTTTGAAGCCTTCGATTATCTCGATGCCGAGACTCTCTAATTGGGTCGACATTGGCGGATAAACATTGTGGTCCGACCCTGTAACTTTGTGCCCGCGAGCCTGCAGCATCCCCGCGAGGCTCGCCATTGCTGTGCCGCATATTCCTATCAAATGATAATGCATCGTTTATTTTAATAGATCGGCCGTTTTCAAGAGGCAGCAATGCCACCTAACGCCGACATAAGACATCTTAGTTTAATGTAGCGGCTAATCGCGGTGAAACTTCCAATTCGATTTTTTTGATTTTATGCGACCACACACTCTTTGCTGCCTGCTTCTTAGCACGATTTTTGCACTCCATCCGTTCACTTCGCTGGCATTTGAGACGGATCAGTTTAACCTTCCGCCCGTACCGCTTGCGGATATCGGGAACGAAGTCTCGCAGTATGTCGAAGAGAATCTTCGACTCGCGGTTGATAAAGTTAATTCCGATATTTCCAAAGGTCAGAAGTGTATCGGGGCCCCAAAAGCAGAGGGTTGCGGCTCGGCCGACGCTGAGATCAAGAAACTTAAATATCTACGCTCAAACAACGCGATCGCCCGCGAGCTTTTCACGCGGATCGGTGATGGCAGCCTGATGTTCACAAAATTCGGCAAATGGATGAAATCGCACAAGTTTAATGCCCAGCCGGCGAGCTATAAAACCAGCTATCGCGAATCAATATTCATTTTCATGCCTTACGATTATCTTACGATCAGCCCAACGGTCAGGCTGTTTGGCTCTGAATTTGGGATCGACAAACTCGAACATTTTTTTCAGCAAGGTTTCAAGTATTACACGGTCGAGACGGAAGCCATCGCCAAAGGTTTTAGCTCCGACGAGGCGGCCAGAAAGGCCGTGAAATGGGGCCAACGGACCGAACGAACGTACTATGGCTTGCTGGTCTCAGGAGTGTATTCAAACGCCGATCTTTATGCAAATTACGCCGGAATGAAATTTTACGCCGGTCTGACCGCCACAATGCAGATCGGAAATGTCGAGCGTGCTCCGATAGTTGTTTTGATCGACGGCAAATGGGTCGTGGACGGTGCGAGCTTGAACGAAAGACTGCTCAAACCCTTTCTTACGGATCATATGAACGAAGCCCTCAACCCATCGAGCTACGCCTTTAACCTTTTCCCGTCCGTTCGACGTGCGGTCAAGAAATATGGCTGCCCGGAATGGCGGCAAGCCTACCCAGGCTTAACCCTGTCCGCCATAAGCGAGCGGTCAAAGGCCCTCGAGCTGTGGAACGGCGAAGACTATGGCTTTACCAGAAGGAGCCGAATGGTGACGATCGCTGAGACGTGTTTTGAAACGGAACAGTCGGCGATCCCCGGTCAGGGGTAAAATGGTCAATTCACTTATCGTGGAAGCCCGCAACCGAATCACATCACGAACAATTACTCTACAACTTAAGCCTCTCGTACTGTGCAAACAGCTTGGTGATCTCAGCATTTATCGTCTGTTTGGCCGCGAGGCTCGTCTCCTGATCTCTGCGTTTTACCAATTCCTCGATCTTTTGCTGCAAAACCTCGGTTTTCGTTTCCGGTTTTTTACTTTTAATTATTTGGTACTTATCATCCATAATTCGACTTTACTACAACGCGTCGCTGAGGCGACTCGCGTACGAGGCATTTTCCCGTAGGGCTAATCATTGTAACGAGATTTTCTCGCTTTGCCGCTCCCACGATGAATTCGGCATGACCGTGTCTCATCGCGGCTCGCTCGGGTTAGATTCCAACTAAATATCCGTATAAAATCGCTTATAGTATTCTTAAAGGCACAAAGGCCGAGATTTTATCCCGGTAGATTCAGCGGATGAAGAAACTAATAGAATGTGTACCCAATTTTAGCGAGGGTCGCGACCTGGGCGTCATCAAACAAATAACCGACGAAGTCGAAAAGGTCGACGGCGTCAAACTTCTGAATGTCGATCCCGGAGCCACGACTAATCGAACCGTTGTGACATTTGTCGGAACGCCCGATGAGGTGGTCGAGGCCGCCTTTCAGGCCGTCAAAAAGGCTCAGGAATTGATCGATATGCGTCGCCATAAGGGCGATCATCCCCGTTTTGGAGCGACGGATGTCTGCCCGCTTGTTCCGATCTCGGGCGTGACGATGCAAGAAGTCGCGGAAATGGCGCGCAAACTCGGAAGGCGCCTGGGCGACGAACTCAGCATTCCGGTTTACCTTTACGAGAACGCCGCCGCCGAAGAGAAACGAAAGAACCTCGCTAATTGCCGCGAGGGCGAGTACGAGGGTTTGAAAGATAAGCTCTCAAATCCAGATTGGAAGCCCGATTTTGGCCCCGCCGAATTCAACGCCGGCGTCGCGCGTTCGGGTGCGACGGCCGTCGGCGCAAGAGATTTTCTGATCGCGGTCAATTTTAATTTGAATTCAACCTCGACCCGCCGTGCCAACGCTATCGCCTTTGACGTTCGCGAGAAAGGCCGTCCACTGCGTGAAGGCAATCCGATCACAGGCCCCATCGTTTTAGACGAAAAAGGCGAGCCGGTGACGCAGCCAGGGACGCTCAAAGGAACAAAGGCGATCGGCTGGTTCATCGAGGAATACGGCATCGCACAAGTTTCGATGAATATCACTAACCTTTCGGAAACGCCCTTGCATATGGCGTTTGACGAAGTGAGCGAAAAGGCGCAGAAACGCGGCCTGCGGGTAACTGGACTAGAGATCGTCGGCCTTGTACCAAAAAAAGCTATCATCGATGCCGGGAAGTACTATCTCACCAAACAGCAGCGTTCGCTCGGTGTCACCGATGCGGAGCTCGTCAAGATCGCGATCAAATCAATGGGCCTGGATGACCTCAAACCGTTCGACCCGGCCGATAAGATCATCGAATACGTCCTGGCGGCGGAGGAAAAGATGAACAGACTGATTGATATGTCGTGCACGGCATTTGCCGACGAGACCGCGTCCGAATCACCGGCGCCCGGCGGCGGTTCGATCGCAGCTTATATGGGTGCGCTCGGTGCCGCATTGGCGACAATGGTGGCTAACCTCTCATCGCACAAAGCCGGATGGGACGACCGATGGCAGGAGTTTTCCGAATGGGCGGTGAAGGGCCAGCGGATCAAGGACGATCTCTTATCATTGGTCGATGAAGACACCAGCGCATTTAACAAGGTGATGGACGCATTCGGCCTGCCAAAAACCACCGGCGACGAAAAAGCCGCCCGCACCGCCGCCATCCAGGAAGCGACTAAGTACGCAACGGACGTCCCGTTTCGCACGATGCAGCGGACCTTCGATGCGTTCGAAATGATTAAAGCAATGGTCGAACACGGAAATCCGAACTCGGTCTCGGACGCCGGAGTAGGTGCGCTGTGCGCGCGCTCAGCGATTATTGGTGCCTACCTGAATGTCAAAACAAACGCCGCCGGCCTGAAAGACCGCGGCTACGCCGAAAATGTCCTCGCGCAGGGTGCCGAGATCGAACGAAAAGCTATCGAGGCGGAGGCACAGATCCTGACGCTGGTAAACAGTAAGATCGTTCCGACGTAATCGAATGGAGCGGCCCCCGATGATGCGATCGTCAGCCGAGGACGCTTTGCAGTTTGTCCATCGCGCCTTCTAGCATCGTATCCTCGCGGGCGATGCATATCCGGACATACGAGTCCCACCTGTCGCTGTCGGCAAAAGCCGACCCGGGTGTCATGCCGACACCCGCATCACGCATCAGCATTTCGTTAAACTCGATCGCATCGCTATATCGCTCGGGAATTCGAGCCCACAAATAGAACGCCGATCCGGAATCGTAAATATCAAAGCCCAAATTCGTCAGCACGGTGGACGCAGACTCCCGTTTGTCGTCAAACCTGTCCTTAATTCGCTGATAATAGGTGTCGTCGGCCATTAGAACCTTTGACAAAGCTGCCTGAAGCGGTGTGGCCGGGCAAACATAAATAACATTTGCTGCGTTATTTATCGGGGCTATTAATTCGCCTTTGCCGTAGGCGTAACCCAAACGCCAGCCGGAAATGTTCCACGATTTCGAGAACGAGTTAACCGTGATCGTGCGCTCCCACATATCGGGCAAGCTCGCGATGGGAACGTGCGGATTTTCGCCTGTCACATGATGCTCGTAAACCTCGTCCGAGACGACTAACAGGTCGAGTTCTTTCGCAACTTCGGCGATCGACTCGAGCTCCATCTGCGACATCACCTTACCGCTCGGGTTTGCGGGCGTGCAGACGATGATCATCTTTAAGGGAAATTCGCTGCGGTCTTTCAGCTCTTTGCACTTCGCTCGCAATGCCGCTTTTTCAAACATAAGACGCTCGTCCAATTCGAACGTTTCGGTCTTACTTCCAAACTCTTCAAGAATACGGCGGTGATATGGATAATACGGCTCAAAAACGAGAGCCGATTTCCCTCGTAGATAACTCTGTGCGATGCCGATCAACGCTCCCGTACCGCCATTAGTGATCATTACCTCAAACGGCCGCGCATCCGGATCAACCTCGATACGATTAAATCTCGCGATCTTAGCAGCAACGGCTTTTCGCAAACCCTCGTGCCCTTCACTTCCGCCGTAGTGATTTTGGCTCGCGGCAATTATCTCGGCCGCATTGCGTGCTAACTGCGGATCGATTGGTAATTCCGACTGTCCCTGAACGAGGTTTCCGCTCGCAGGAACTAGACGCGTGATAGCGCGAATATCCGGTTTGACTTTCTTCATAACAGGTTCTGACATAAGCTATAAATTATCAGTTTTCGCAGAAAGTTTCTAAATGGCCGATATCGAAAATCAAGGTTCCTCCAACAAACGACCGCCGTCGCAACCCGCCGGTTTGTTCGGCGGCCACCTTCGCGAATTTTGGCGTGATCGCACCGGATTTCTGACTCGGCAGGCGGCTCTTGGCGACGTTTCTTTCTTAAAGATGGGCAATCAGCCCGTTTTTTTTATCAATCATCCTGATCTGGTCCGCGATCTTCTTGTGGTCAACGCCGACAAATTTGTTAAGGGACGAGCACTACAGCGGGCTAAGGTGCTGCTCGGCGAAGGCCTGTTGACAAGCGAAGGAGCGGTACACCTTCGACAACGGCGGATGATACAGCCGGCGTTTCACCGCGACCGGATAGCCGAATACTCACGCTCGATGGTCGACTACGGTGACAAGATGGCCGACGAATGGAAGGCCGGCGACGCGCGCGACATCGATCAGGAGATGATGCGTCTGACGCTGCAAATTGTCGGAAAGACGCTCTTCAACGCCGACATATCTGATGACGCCGACGAGATCGGCGCCGCGATGACGACTCTTGTCGGGCTGTTTGATTTCCTCCTCCTACCGTTTTCTGAATATCTGGAGAAGTTGCCGATCCCGCAAGCGATAAGGTCAAAACGGGCAAGGAAAACACTCGACAAGGTGATATACGGGATAATCAACGAGCGGCGAAGGTCCGGCGAGGATATGGGCGACCTGCTATCGATGTTGCTGATGGCACAGGATGAGGACGATGGCCGCGGAATGACTGATGAGCAGGTCCGCGATGAAGCTCTGACGCTCTTTCTAGCGGGACACGAGACAACGGCCAACGCTCTTACCTGGACGTGGTATCTGCTCTCGCAACACCCGGAGGCGGAAGCGAAACTCCATGCGGAACTGGATGCCGTTCTCGGTTCCCGCACTCCCGCGATGGACGGTATCTCGAACCTCAAATTCACCGAAGCCGTCCTCGCCGAATCGATGCGGCTTTATCCTCCGGCGTGGGCGATCGGGCGTCTCTCGATCGAGGAACACCAATTCGGCGAATTCACTGCAAAGCCGGGTACTTTGGTTTTGCTCAGCCCGTATGTACTGCATCGCGATACTCGATTCTGGGAGAACGCCGGCGATTTTGTTCCAGAACGCTGGGAAACTCAGAGCGTCAAGGAAGCGGGGCAAAGGAACATTTACATTCCATTTGGCGGTGGCGTTCGGCGATGCATAGGCGAGAGCTTTGCTTGGACCGAGGGCATACTGCTCATCGCAACGCTTGCTCGTAAATGGCGTCTTCAGCTCGAATCGGACCAAAAGATCGGTCTAAATCCACAGATCACGCTGCGGCCGAAATATGGAATGCGGATGATCGTGGAATCTCGCGTTAAAGCGGTGACACGTCCCGGTTGATCGTTTCGCCTTTATTTACCTGCGGCCGGACGCGGTTTGCTCACAAATTCATTCCCTCGTACCCAGAACCGCCACAGTTTTTCCGCATCATTGCCGGCGTAATCGATACCGATGCGCTTGCCGATCGCGATCTCTTTGTCGCCGAATGTGCGGTAATCCTCGATCCATACCTTTTTTCCGAGCAGGTCTTCGCTGTTCATGGACCTGTCGATATCTAGGGCAATACACAATTTTCCGGGGCCGGATGTCAGGTTGCGGTCATTCATCGGTCCGCGACGGTCGCGCATTATTTCTATGCCCTCGACTGGTTCGACGGCGCGTAAGAGAACGACGTGGGGGTGATCGGCTGGGCCGGTTACGACGTTTAGCTGATAGTACATTCCGTAAATAAAAAAGACGTATGCGTGCCCACCCTTGAGATAAGTCGCTTCGTTTCGAGGCGTGCGGCGACCGTTGTAACTGTGAGCGGCTCGGTCATCTAAGCCAAGGTATGCCTCGGTTTCAACGATCATTCCTGAGACGCGTCTGCCCTCAAGGTCGGGGACGACGATCACCTTGCCGAGCAGGTCTCTTGCTATCCGGATCGTGTCTTCGCGAATGTAAAAATCACGCGACAGTTTATTGTCCATCTATGAATTCCAAAAACTTCCGGCCGAAAATTGAAACGGTGGCACACATTTTCGCCGCAGCAACATCAAATAACAGATAGTTTAACCATAACAGAATTGATAAAATTACTGTTCGGACATCAGATCATAGCGTTATGAAATCGATCAAAGCACTTTTTTTAATTATCGCACTTGCGATGGCTGTGATGGCACAAAAACCCGATGACGTGCTTGCAACTGCCGTTGGCCATACATTTACGATCCGCGATCTCCCGGCCGAGACCCAGCAAGCTGTTAGCCTTTTACCGACCCGTATTTTCGCTACAAGAACCGCAATTCTCGATCAGATGATAAATCAACGCCTGCTCGCCGCCGAAGCGAAAGCCCTGGGCATTTCGCCTGGCAAACTCCTCGCTGATGAAAAGGCAACGGTCGCGGATCCGCCCGAGGCCAGCATCAAGAACGTCTATAACGCCAATCGCGGTGCGCTCGGCGAGATGACGCTCGAACAAGCGCGAAAGCAGATCGTGGCTTTTCTTCGCCGCGAACCCGAGCGAAAGGCTCTCGGAATTCTGTTCGCCCGGTTTAAAACCAAATACAAATTCGTCGCCGGCAAAGCCGTTAATTCGGCAAATCTCTCCCCGACTGATGTTGTCGC
>DAIRVI010000014.1:0-14959 GCA_036802885.1 Pyrinomonadaceae bacterium | reverse complement strand
CCGAGGTTTTGTATGCCCATCAGGACGCTCTCGACGATGCATCGCTCAAAAAATACGCTGCCGAACTAGGTTTGAATGTAAAACAATTTGAGTTAGACTTTAACTCCTCGCAAGTGGCTGCCGAGGTCCGCAAGGACATCACCGACGGCGAGGCCTATTTGATAAATTCGACCCCAACGATCTTTATTAACGGCATCAGGGTTCGCAATTTGTCACTTGACGGCTTAAAGGCCTCGATTGAAAAGGTTTTAGGTAAATAGTCCGATTTAGCTTCCAGAGGATTATGCGATTTTTATTTACGTTTATAGCGATCTCAATAGCTCTCGGCTGTTCCGCCGGAGCGAATTCGCCAAAGACAAATGTCAGCCCAACACCCTCAAACGCGAATAAGCCCGGGACGCTGCCGGTTTACGGGTACGAGGTTGTAAAAGCTTACCCGCATGACGGGCGGGCCTTTACGCAAGGGCTCTTCTTTCATGACGGCTTTCTTTATGAGAGCACCGGACAAGAGGGCAGATCGTCTATTCGCAAAGTTGACATAGAAACCGGCAAGGTTCTGCAAAAATGGGATCTGCCCGGTGATGAGTTTGGAGAGGGCGCGACACTGATCGGCGATAAGATCTACATGATCACGTGGCAGGACGGCGTGGGACGCGTTTTCAATCTCGCAGATCTTAAACTGCTCCGCGAATTTACCTACATCGGCGAAGGCTGGGGACTGACAAACGACGGCACGAATTTGATCATGTCGCAGGGTACGCACGTGTTGAAAATCGTCGAACCCGAAACTTTTAAGCAGGTTAAGACCCTGCCCGTCATGCGCGAAGACGGCCGGCCGCTGATGAATATAAACGAACTCGAATACGTAAAAGGCGAGATCTGGGCGAATGTATGGCACTCTGAGGCGCCGGAGATTCTCGGCAAACCGAACCATATCGCGAGGATCGACCCAAATTCAGGCAAGCTGCTCGGATGGATCAACCTCGAAGGCATATCGCCCGACGATGTAAATCGCGATAGGGAAAACACCCTTAATGGCGTCGCATACGATGCCGAGAAGGACCGGATCTTTGTCACCGGGAAAAATTGGAGAAAACTTTTTGAGATTAAGCTGACGCCGCCACAAACTCAATGACCGAACAGGATAAACAGTTCATGATGCGGGCCATCGAGCTTGCACAGGCGGGCATGGACAATAATGCCGGCGGGCCTTTCGGTTGTGTTATCGCCAGGGACGGCAAGATTATCGGAGAAGGTAACAACGGCGTTACGTCGACCAACGACCCGACCGCTCACGCCGAGATCGTTGCTATCCGCGCGGCCTGTCGGACGCTCAATTCGTTTCAACTTGATCGATGTTCGGTCTACACGTCTTGCGAGCCGTGCCCGATGTGCCTGGGAGCGATCTACTGGGCTCGTCCGGCACACGTGTTTTATGCTTGTACTCGCGAGGACGCCGCTGCCGTCGGCTTTGACGACGATTTTATTTACAACGAGCTTGCAAAACCCAATGCGGAACGCGAGGTTGCGATGGTCAATCTGATGCGTGACAAAGCTCTCGAAGTATTCAGCAGTTGGGCAATCAAACCGGACAAAATCAAATATTGATCCATAATTCAAAGTCTTTGATGATCGAATTCATACTTAACGATCAGGATATAAGTACAAGCCAGCCGCCCGGCTCGACGGTGCTCGATTTCGTTCGCTATCACAAGAATCTCAAGGGCACGAAGATCGGCTGCCGCGAAGGCGATTGCGGCGCGTGCACGATACTCGTCGGTGAATTAGTTGACAACAAAGTACGTTATCGTACGATGACCTCGTGTCTTATGCCGCTTGCAAATGCCGCCGGCAAGCATATCGTGACTATCGAAGGCATAAATCCTACCGACGGCTCATTGACGCCCGTCCAACAAGCGATGGTTGACGAGAACGGAACGCAATGCGGCTTTTGTACGGTCGGCTTCGTTATGTCGTTAACTGGTTTTTGTGTCAGTAGCCCGCAACGTGTCGGTAGCCCGCACGTAAGTAAGGGCTCTACATCAGCAAATGACGCCGCGATTTCCTCCATCGACGGCAACATCTGCCGCTGTACGGGCTATAAGTCCATCGAGCGAGCCGCCTATTCTGTTTGTAGGCAGTTGGCAGAAAACGGTAGGCAGTTTGCACCTTCGTATTTTAAAGAAATTCCGAACAAGCTGAACGCGATTATCTCAGCAAATCCGCAATCCGCAATCCGCAATCCGCAATCGTTTGTCGGCGGCGGCACAGACGTTTATGTTCAAAAACCAGAACACATGGCCGAGTCGGACTCATCGCCGCTGTTATTTGACGACGAACTTCGCGGCATCCGCGACACTCGGACGCACGTCGAGATCGGGGCATCGGCCACCGTAACGGACCTGCTCGAATCGCTGGTTATGCAGTCGATCTTTCCTGACCTTTATAAACACTTAAAGCTCGTCTCATCGACGCCGATCCGCAACATGGCGACGCTCGCCGGCAACTTTGTCAACGCCTCGCCGATCGGCGATATGACTGTCTGGTTCCTCGCCCTCGATGCCGAAGTCGAGCTTTGCCCGGCAGCGCGTGTCAGTAGCCCGCACGTAAGTAAGGGCTCAAGCCGAACCATTAAACTTCGTGATCTTTATCTCGGCTACAAACAACTCGCCAAAGAACCCGACGAAATCATTACCACGATCCGTTTCCGCAAACCAAGTGGTGATTTCCGCTTCAATTTCGAAAAGGTTTGCAAGCGCACTTATCTCGATATCGCGACGGTTAACACCGCGATCTCGTTGACTTGCTCCCCTCCTTACGAAGGAGGGGTGGCAGCGGCTGCCGCTGACGGGGTGGTTCTCTCCGATGTGCATGTCGCAGCCGGCGGCGTCGCGCCGATCCCGCTTTATCTGAAAGAAACTTCCGCGTTCCTCAGAGGCAAAGAAGTCAACGCAGAAACGATCGAGCAAGCAAATGAAATTATGCAATCCGAGATCTCGCCGATCTCAGACGTCCGCGGAACTGAGCAATACAAACGTCTGTTGCTGCGACAACTCTTCCGCGCGCACTTTGTGGAGATGTTCGGAATATGAATTGGCCCATCAAAATTGGTGTGACAGTTCTGGGCATAGCTGGTTTGCTCTTCGCTTGCTATATAGGGCTGATAATATATATCAATTGGCCAAATGATCGAATCCTAGCGAAAAATATTGAGATAACCACGGAATGGATCGAGATCACTATCGAGCCGGCAGTAAAACCGGAGAACCGTTCTCAGTCCGTAAACCTGAGGATCAAAGATTTGAAGCTTCCTGACGGAAAACTCCTTAGTCCTGAAATTGAGCTTTATGATGATTCCGGAAACAAGGTTGAGTTCTTTCATAGCGGATCGGTGACGAAATACTTCGTCGATGAAGTTTTCAGAGCGCGATATCAGAATCAATCAATTGACCTGCCCGCCGATCGACGATATACGAAGATGCGAATACGAAGTGATATCCCATTTTCTTGCGATCAGATTTATTGGCGCGATTACGATCCGAAATGAAAAACATCGACTCCAAATCACATGTTCGCGGCGAGTCCGTTTATCTGGATGATATTCCGCTCGTCGAGGGAACGCTGTTCGCGTGCGTTTTTGATTCGCCGGTCGCTCACGGAAAGCTCAAATCGGTAGATACGACCGAAGCCCAAACGTCCGAAGGCGTTTTCCGGGTCATCACAGCAAAAGACCTGATCGGTGAGAATCAGATCGGCGGCATCGTGCCTGACGAACCGCTGCTTGCGGACGGCGAGGTGCATTTTCAGGGCATGCCGATAGTGATCGTTGTTGTAACAAGTGAGACGCTGGCTCACAAAGCCGCGAAGAAGATCACCGCCGACATCGAGCCGCTCGAGGTCGTGACCGATCCGCGCGTCGCGGCGGCTGACGGCGATCTCATCGTCCCGCCAAAGAAGTTCGTTCTCGGCGATGCCGCGTCTGCATTTGCGAATTGTGCTCACGTTTTCGAAGGCAAGACGGAGCAGAACGGCCAGGAACACCTCTATATCGAGACACAAGGCGCGTACGCGGTGCCCACCGAGAATGGCGGATTGAAGGTCTATTCATCGACGCAGGGGCCGACGGCGGTTCAGCGTGCGGTTTGCCGCGTGACGGGTTTGGCGATGCATCAGGTCGAGGTCGATGTGCAACGGCTCGGCGGCGGGTTTGGCGGGAAGGAAGATCAGGCAAATGCGTGGGCCGGCATCTGTGCGGTCGCAACGCAGCTGACAAAACGGCCCGTAAAATACGCGCTTCACCGCATGGAAGACATGCGTATGACCGGCAAGCGGCATCCGTATTCGTCGGATTACAAGATCGGCCTCGACCGGGATTTGAAGATCGTAGCTTATGAGGCGACGTTTTATCAGAACGCCGGTGCCTCGTGTGATCTCTCTCCGCCGGTGCTCGAACGCACTCTATTTCACTGCACAAACAGCTATTACATTCCAAACGTGACGGCAACGGCGTATTCGTGTCGGACAAACTTGCCGCCAAATACAGCCTTTCGCGGCTTCGGCGGGCCGCAAGGAATGTTCGTTATCGAATCGGCGATTGCACACGCGGCAGAAAAGCTCAATGTGGCCGCAAGCGAGATTCAACGCCGCAACCTGATCGACGATGGCGACGAATTTCCGTATGGACAAAAAGCGGAAAGTGATGCGATCACTTCGTGGACGCAGGCTGAAGAGAAATACGATTTTGCAACATTACAAAAAGAAGCGGTCGAGTTTAACGCCTCGTCAAGATACTTTAAGAAGGGCGTTGCGATGATGCCGGTCTGCTTTGGCATCTCGTTTACAAAGACGCCGATGAATCAGGCTCGCTCACTCGTTCATGTTTACACGGACGGCTCGGTCGCCGTCTCAACCGGCGCAGTCGAGATGGGTCAGGGCGTTAACACGAAGATGGCACAGGTAGCAGCACGGATGTTCGGGCTAGAAATCGACAGCGTTAAAGTTCACACCACCAACACTTTACGCATCGCAAACACGTCACCAACCGCTGCGTCTGCCGCCGCCGATCTCAACGGTAAAGCGACCCAGCTGGCGTGCGAGACGATTCGAAAACGGCTGCTCGAAGTTGCTCTTCCGCTCGTAGAAGCAGCGAACATCGACGACCTTTCGCTTGCTGACGGCTTTGTTTATCGTAGCGGCGAAAGGACCTCGCTCGCGTGGGCTCCGCTCGTGATGGAGGCTCATCTCAAGCGCGTTAACTTAAGCGAACATTCGCACTACGCCACGCCGGGGATCGGTTTTGACTGGTCCATCGCGAAGGGCCATCCATTCGCATATCACGTTTACGGAACCGCGGTCGTCGGCGTCACGGTTGATTGCCTTCGCGGGCGTTACGAGGTCGATTATGTAAAATGCTGCCACGATTTTGGCACGTCGATGAATACCGCCGTCGACCTTGGCCAGATCGAAGGCGGCATCGTCCAGGGCCTCGGCTGGATGACGATGGAAGAGGTCGTTTACGACGATGACGGCAAACTTCGCTCAAACGCTCTCTCGACCTACAAAGTGCCCGACATCTATTCGATTCCGGCAGAGATCGCGGTTTTGCCGCTTGAAACGACCCGCGAAAATATGGCGATCTTCAATTCAAAAGCCGTCGGCGAACCGCCGCTGATGTACGGCATCGGCGCGTATTTCGCGATCCGAAATGCTGTTAAAGCCTATTCCGATTGCTCCCCAGCGTTTGATCTGCCTTTCACGCCGGAAAAGGTTTTGATGAATCTCTACAACAGCGATCTTGTGGACATGAAAGCAATTAATTCTTAACCGCAGAGACGCTGAGCCGCAGAGAAACTTAGAAAAAGTATTCCTAAATAATTATTTTTCCACTATCTGTGTCCATCCGTGAGGATCTGTGGCGAAATTGCTGCTCCGCGTCTCCGCGACTCTGCGGTAAAATCTATTCGTGGCTCAGAAACTCGAACTTTGGCAATTCATCGCCGATCGTCTGCATGGCGGCGAGCGCGTCATGTTGCTCGTCGTCGCCGAAAGCTCCGGCAGCAGTCCCGGCCGCGCGAGTTACAAGATGGCGGTCGCGGCGGATGGTGAGCTGTGCGGCTCGATCGGCGGCGGCGTGATGGAAGTGCAGCTTGTGGAACGAGCTAAAGTAAAAAGTAAAAAGGCAAAAGGCAAAAATAAATCCGGAGTCCACAATCCGCAATCCGCAATCAGTGAGCAGGTCCATCAGAAAAACTCGCCCAATGCGAGCGGGATGATCTGTTCGGGCAGACAATCCGTCATCATGAGGCAACTGACGACGGCTGATGCGGATACCGTCAAGTTGGCAATCGACGCTCTCGAAAACAAAAAGCCGGCTTCGTTGACGATAACGCAAAGCAACTTCACAGTGCGGCCGCCTAAAGGCGAGACTCCAGGCACGGATTTTGAAAAACTCTCGGAAACTGAATTTATCTATACCGAACAGATCGGCCCGAAAAATAAGCTGTTTATTATAGGCGGCGGACATTGTGCTCTAGCACTGAGCGAGATCGCTTCACGGCTCGACTTTCGCATCTCGATCTTTGATGACCGGCCTGAACTAAATACACTGCAAAAAAATGAGTATGCTGACGAAATAACGATTATCGACAATTACGAAGAGATCGGCACCCACATACCTACTGGTGACAACATCTACGTTGTTGTGATGACGCTCGGCTATAAATTTGACGAGATCGTGATTCGTTCTCTTTTTGATCACGAATTCAAATATTTCGGCGTTCTGGGCAGCAAGGCCAAAATGAAAACACTTCTAACGACGCTTGAGAAAGAAGGCTATGACCGCGAGAGATTGGCTCGCATCCGAACCCCGATTGGCATCCCGATCAATAGCCACGCGCCTGAGGAAATTGCCGTCAGCATCGCTGCCGAAATCATTAAGGTAAAAAACTCCTGAGTTTTCGCAAATGTGATCACGAAATGACGTTCTTATGCTAAAATCGCTCGTCGCGAAACGTAAGATATGAACGCTCTCAATGTTCCTAAACCAAATAAACGAAGCTATTTACGCAATCTCGTCGGCCGCGAATATTACGTGCTGAGACGTCGTATGAGATGGCTTGCAAAAGCAGGACGTTTCGCGAAACCCGATCTAAATACCCGTCTGAATAACTCCGTTTTTCGACACAGATCGATGATACTTCGGCCGCTTAAAGACGTCGAGATGTATCTACAGTACAACAAGGTTACAAACTTGCGGCTTGCAATCGCAAAGATAAATGGCGTCGTAATAGGGCCAGGCCAGACTTTTTCGACATGGCAGATGGTAGGTCGGCCAACCAAAAGACGCGGATTTCTCGAAGGACTTGTCCTTCACAACGGCAAGATCGGAAAAGGGATCGGCGGCGGGCTTTGTCAGCTTGGAAATTTGCTGTATTGGATGGCTCTGCACTCGCCGCTCACCGTCACAGAGCGATTTCGGCACGGCTTCGATGTTTTCCCGGACATTAATCGAAAGATCCCGTTCGCCTGCGGTGCGACGCTCGCCTACAACTATATCGATCTACAGCTCAGAAACGACACGCCCGACACTTTTCAGATTAATCTTTGGCTCGATGACGAGTATCTGAATGGAGAAATACGCTCGGATCGCGAGCCTGAGTTCGAATACGAAATTTTCGAGACCGATCATCTGATAAAGATGCAGCCCTGGGGCGGTTACACCCGGCATAACCGCATCTGGCGTCGGCAAATCAGCAAAATCGACGGTCTGACAAGCGAAGAGTTGGTCACAGAAAACCACGCGATCATGATGTACAATCCGATGCTTACCGCATGATCGTAATTTAATTTATCTTCCCGCGGAACAAAATCCTACACGTGGTGTCTAAGTAATCGAACGCTTGGCACCGGCGTTTAGGAGGATAATAAAATGTTTGACAAATTGATCGTATCCGAACCGGAAGGCGCGGATTTCAAAAACCGCCGCGGTTACTTTCTGGTGTCATCGCTGGTCGTCGGCGTTATGTTTCTGGCAGCGGTTGTTTTTAGTATATTCGCATCGGATTTTGGACTGGGTAATAGCAGCTTTGAGCTGACAGAGATGATCGCACCGCCCGACCTCGCCGCCGTTGAGCCGGAATCGCCGGCGCCTAGAACGCAGCAGAATCAGGCACAGAACCAACTCCCTACACGCCAGGCGGTCATTGCAAGGATAGACGAGGTTCCACCCGCAGTGCCGACCACAACATCTGTAGTACAGAATACTCAATCGCCGCGACCGCTGGGTGATTACAAGATCTCGGCAATCGACTCAAACCCTGTCGGCGGACCGTCTGGTGGCCGTGAGCCATCGGGCACGGGCCCGAACATTGGGAGTGGGCTTTCTCAAACCGAACCGGTGGCAGATACAAAGTCTAATCAACCTCCGCCGCCGCCGATTATCAATAAAGATACAAAACCCAGACGACCGGTCTCAAAAGGGGTTTTGAACGGCGAGGCAAAAAGTTTACCTAAACCGCTGTATTCGGCGGCAGCAAAAGCCGTGCGAGCGAATGGTCAGGTTTCTGTGCAAGTGACAATTGACGAAGGCGGAAATGTAATCTCGGCCCATGCAATGAACGGACACCTACTTTTGCGGCCAGAGGCTGAGAGGGCGGCAAGGAACGCTCGATTTTCACCGACGTTCTTGTCCGAGGTTCCGGTAAAGGTAACAGGTGTAATCACTTACAATTTTGTTTTGTAGGATCAAAACCAGATTTGCTTTGGTGATCTAGGCGGGTTTCGGCCCGCCTTTTTAGGTGGACAGAAAGTCGATCAAGCCGGGAGTATCCAGATCGTAGACCGGGACCGGGAACTTTTTTTGTAGCTCATCATACGTCATTCCGTCGAGAAAGATCGGTTCGTCGGATTTAATAGTTATTTTAGTAATTACCGCAAAATCGCCAACAATCTTGTCTCGTACGGCGAGAAAATCCTTGCCCGTCAACAGCCCGGCGACCGCGACATCGCCGCCGAAATATGTGTTTGGAACGGCGAGTACGGTGAGATTTGTACCGGTTAGCACATTGTACTTTTCTATTTGTTCCCGGAGAAAGGGAGCAAACATCTCGCCAGTGAGGATCGTGCCGTGCAGTTTGCGGCCACGCGGGCGATCGATCGGCAGTGTGATTCCCTCCCGCGACAATGGGACCGGTGCCTCCGGATGCGTGCGAGAGTTCTTAAAAAATTGGCGGGCGAGTTGAACCGCCTCAACCCGGCTGGCTTGCGATTCTTGGCCTTTCAAGAGCTTTTCAAATCCATCTAGAAACGACCGCACCATTCCGACGCCGTCCTCGATCTGCGGGTAATTGCCGTAATGCCGTCGCGACGGTATTTCGGCTCCGGCCTTGATGTATATCTCATCGCCGAGAAATGCAAACGTCACGCCGAGCGTCCGGCGAAATTCTTTTTGCAGCGCGTCAACCTGCTTGATCGTCCGCCGGCAAAATTCCGGCGTGACGCGCGTGAGGCGTTCGTCGGTGTTGTATCGCGTGAGTGCAACCGGGACGACCGCAGTCGAGACAACTTTTGGATAATGAGCGGCGAGGTCGCGCAGGGTCTTTTCGAGGATCGCTCCATCATTGATCTCGGGACATAAAACGACCTGTGCGTGAAGTTCAATGTCTGCGGCCAATAAACGCTCCAATTTATCCGAGATATCCGCTCGCGATTCGTCGACGCCGAGTAAATAAGCCCGTGTTTTCAGATCGGTCGCGTGAACCGAGACATACTGCGGCGAAAGGCGCTGCTCGATAATGCGCTTCATCTCGTCCTCGGTTATCGACGAAAGCGTAGTGTAATTGCCGTAGAGAAACGAGAGTCTAATATCCTCGTCACGGACAAAAAGCGACGGCCGAGCGTCCTCAGGATTGCCCTTACAAAAGCAAAAAATACACTCGTTCGCACATTGCCGCGGCACGATCTGCTCGAACATGAGTCCGAAATCCTCGCCCTCGTCGCGATCAAATTCGATGTCGTGCGTCTCTCCGTTTGTCTTTTTGACCTGAAAGACAAGCTCCGTCTCGCCAGCCGTTTGAAAGCGAAAATCCAGATAATCACGCACAGGTCGGCCGTTAACACGGACGATCCGGTCATTTGGCGCAAGTTTCAGCTCTTCGGCCAAGCTATCCGGCGTGACCTCGATTATGATCACGCCCGGACGCCGAAGCTGTGTAATGGCTGGTTCTACTGCAAACTCGTACATAAAAAACAGATGTCAGATGTCTGAGGTTAGATGTTTGAAATAACATCAAACCAATAGCATCTAACATCTGATATCTGACATCTCGGCTCCTAAGCCGCGGCCGAAGCAAGGTCGAGCAAACTCTCGAGCGGCGTGTATTCGAGATTCTGCGATGTCGCGACTGCCTCATAAGTAAGCTTGCCCGCGTAGGTGTTTACACCCTCACGAAGGCCTACGTCCTCGCGTATCGCTGTCTCAAATCCTTTGTTCGCAAGGTCGAGCGCATACGGCAGCGTGGCGTTAGTCAGTGCGAACGTCGACGTACGCGGCACGGCACCGGGCATATTGGCGACGCAATAGTGCAAAACGCCTTCTTCGTAATAGGTCGGGTTTGAGTGCGTCGTAGCGTGGGTCGTCTCAAAACACCCGCCCTGATCGACGGCTACGTCAACGAGGACCGCGCCCTGCGGTATCAGGTGCAACATGTCGCGAGTGACCAATTTCGGAGCGGCGGCGCCGACGACCAAAACCGCACCGATGACGAGATCGGCATGTGAAATTGCCTCCTCGATCGCGTAACGCGACGACGCTAGCGTCTGCACCTTAGAAAGAAAGATGTCATCAAGCTGACGCAGGCGGTCGAGATTTCGGTCGATGATCGTGACCTTCGCGCCCAGACCAACCGCCATCTTAGCTGCTTCGGTTCCAACGATGCCGCCGCCAATGATCACGACATTCGCGGCCGGCACGCCCGGAACGCCGCCGAGCAAGATGCCGCGGCCGCCGTTCATTTTCTCAAGGTATGTCGCACCGACCTGCACGGACATGCGTCCGGCGACCTCTGACATCGGTGTAAGCAGAGGCAAACGACCATGGTTGTCGGTGATCGTTTCGTATGCAACGCCGGTGACCTTGCTCTCGAGCATCTGCTTTGTAAGTTCCAGCTCAGGTGCAAGGTGGAGATACGTGAAAAGCAGTTGATTTTCACGCATTCGCGGATATTCCGGTGCAACCGGCTCTTTGACCTTGACGATCATGTCGCCCGTGGCCCAGATCTCGTCCGCCGTTTCCAATAGCTGCCCGCCAGCCTTAACATACTGCTCGTCTTTAAAACCCGAGCCTTCGCCCGCCGTCTTTTGAACAAAAACACTATGACCCGCGTGCGCCAATGCCTGTACTCCGGCCGGCGTCAAGCCGACGCGATACTCATTGTCTTTGATTTCCTTCGGAAGTCCTATTTTCATTAATAATTCTCCAGACAAAAATTTGTCGATCTAAAATTGCTGATTTCGTAAGTTTACGTCTTTTCTTCCCATTTGTTAAAAGGTCAGATCTCAACGGCATCGATTTGGGCTTTTTGCAACTTGCCGCTGTAATCGATGTAGAGCGATTTCCACTCGGTAAAGATATCGAGCACCTGTGTGCCGGCTTCGCGGTGGCCGTTGCCGGTTCCCTTTGTGCCGCCGAAGGGCAGGTGGACCTCAGCGCCGATCGTTGCCGAATTTACATAGCAAATTCCGGTGTAAAGTTCCTGCATCGCGTAAAATGCGTGGTTCACGTCCTGGGTGTATATTGCTGACGAGAGCCCGTATGCGACTCCGTTTACGATATCGATCGCTTCATCAAGCGTCGAGAATGGGATGACGCTCGTTACAGGGCCGAATATCTCTTCCTGGCCGATACGCATTCCCGGTTTGACGTCTGTAAAGACAGTCGGTTCGATAAAAAAGCCCTTTTTGTAATCGCCTTTGGTTAGACGATTTCCGCCGCAGGCAAGCGTGGCTTTGTCGTGATTCTTGCCGATCTCGATATAGCCGTGGATCTTGTCCATCGCCCGCTCGTTGATGACCGGGCCAACATCTGTTTTTCGATCAAGGCCGTTGCCGACGCGGAGTTTCTTAACTCTCTCGACCAGCTTTTCACAGAATTTTTTATAGATCTTTTTGTGAACGACGAGACGCGATGATGCAGTACAGCGTTGACCGCTCGTTCCAAACGCTCCCCACAGTGAGCCATCAACCGCATTGTCGATGTCGGCGTCATCCATGACGATTATGGCGTTCTTGCCGCCCATCTCGAGACTGACGATCTTATTATCGCGGGCGCATTGTTCGGCAATTATGCGGCCCGTCTTGGTAGAACCGGTGAACGAGATGAGCCGCACATCTTTGTGATTTACGAGCGCCTCGCCCGCGCCGCGAAATCCATTAACGACGTTGACCACACCAGCCGGGATTCCCGCCTCTTCGCACGATTTGACGAGGTTAATTGTCGAAAGCGGTACGTCTTCGCCCGATTTGATAACAACGGTGTTACCGCAGACAAGGGCCGGGATCAGCTTCCACGACGGTATCGCCATCGGAAAGTTAAACGGCGTGATAAGCCCGCACAAACCGACCGGCTGGCGCACGCACATCGCGAATTTATTGGGCATCTCGGCGGGGGTTGTAAACCCATGCAGCCGACGGCCCTCGCCCGCCGTGTAATAGGTGCAATCAATCGCTTCCTGAACGTCGCCGCCCGCTTCCTTGAGCACCTTGCCCATTTCGCGGGTCATCTGCTGCGTAAATGCATCTTTGTTTTTACGCAGGATCTCGCCGAGCGTGAACAATATCTCAGCCCGTTTTGGGGCCGGCGTCCGACGCCAGCGTGTCGCGGCACTCTTCGCCGCAGCAACGGCAGCTCGAACATCGTCCTCATTTGACGCCGGAAAACGCCCGACAATGTCACTCGTATCGGCTGGATTTACGTTATCAAACCATTCGCCGGACGACGATCGTACCCATTCGCCGCCAATATAATTGTGATACTTCTTAACCGATGGTTTCACCGGCCTTTTTGCTACTGCTTGTTTTGCTTTTGCCATATTTGATTATCAGATCCATCTGCAAAGTTCGAGGTGTCAGACTCGGTACAACTCCCAACTCTGAACCTTGAACCCTGAACTTAATTCACTTTACTGTGAACTGCACGATCTTTAGCTGCGTGGTCCTGTAAGCGGGGCTGTAAGTGAGCACGTGAAGTACGACAGGGTCACCGATCTTAAGCTTTGAAACCACATCATTGAACGTCTTTATATCTGTAACGCCGACGCGATTTACGCGCTGGATCAAATCGCCCTCGCCCAAGGCCTCGCCGCCGGACGAGTCCTTAACATCCGCAATGAAACTTGCCGGATTGATCTCTTTTACGACCAGGCCTTTGTGGCCCTCGAGCTTGTACGTCGCAGCCAGGGCAGGCGTGAGCTCCGCAAGTGTCAGGCCAAACGGCTTTTGTTCGGCTTTGGTACCATCGACAGGCAGAATGCGGCGATCACCGTCAAGGTCGGCAACCGTTCGCGACGGGCGCTCGCCGAGTCTTATCGAAGCTGACTTTGTCTCGATATTGGAGCCGTTTTCCCGCAGAAACCCAAGCGTTATCGCTTGATCGGGCAACGTCGCAGCGACTTTTGCGATGAGGTCCTGAGCGTTCTCAATACGTTGGCCGTTCATGTCCACGACAACGTCACCGACTTGCATTCCCGCGGTTGCGGCCGGGCCCTTTTTGTCGCGAATATCCGTCACGATCGCGCCTTTTGGGTCCTTAAGTCCGTAAACAGCCGCAAACTCAGGCTTTACGGAATCCAGCAGCACTCCCAAATACCCGCGCCGAACCTTGCCGTTTTTAACGATTTGTGTGAAAACGTATTCAGCCTCACGAGCCGGCAATGCAAATCCGACACCGTTATAATCACCCGTCGAAGTCGCTATCTGGGAATTAACCCCGATGACTTCGCCGTCGAGATTCACGAGCGGACCGCCGGAGTTGCCACGGTTTATTGCCGCGTCAGTTTGGATAAATCTCTGGAACTGAGTTGCAAAAGGGGTTTCACGTTTCTTTTGCGAAATGATTCCCGCCGTCACAGTTTTCGAGAGGCCGAAAGGCGAACCGATCGCGAGCACCCAGTCGCCAACCTCAGCCTTGTCCGAATCGCCGAATTTCACAAATGGCAGGTCGCGGCGGGCGTCGATCTTGAGCACTGCGAGGTCGGTCTCGTCATCTGCGCCAACGACGGTCCCCGTAAATTCCTCCCCCGAATCGAGCTTGACCGTAATTCGCGATACGTCTTTGATAACGTGCGCGTTTGTGATCACGTAACCGCTCTTGTCAACAATAAATCCGCTGCCCACAGCGTGAACCGGTCGCTGCTGCATCTGCCGTCGCAGAAATTCCATGAGATCGTCATTCGTGCCCGGCTTGGGCAATTCTTCGCTGTTGACCGACACCGTTTTGCTCTTTGTATCGATACTCACGACCGCCATCTCCACCTTTTTCGCGATCTCAGAAAATGATTTTGGTGTCTTGTCCGGCTGAGCACTAACGATCGTGCCAAGCCCGGCCATCGAAAGAGCGATCAGCAAACTAATTCGTTTGACGGCGGCAATTTTGGATTGTTTTCTCATCATGAATGCTTCTCCTCAACAGCAGCGTGAGTGTCTTATGGACTTACGAAATTATAGCAAAATCGTTTTTCTTTTTCTTCGACTCTATTGATTTGCGCGTAGGATAACCTTCAATACGCCTTTCTGCTCCGCGCGACTAATCGCGGCAACACCTTTAGAGAGTGCGAATTCTTCATCGATTAGATCTTCGACATTAACCGAGCCCGTTTTTAACAGGTCGAGGGCTGGTGCAAATCGGCCGCAGCGAGAGCCGACTATCGTGATCTCATCGACAACAACCCGCGACGCCGCCCACGTC
>DAIRVI010000013.1:1407-46531 GCA_036802885.1 Pyrinomonadaceae bacterium | reverse complement strand
GAAAATGCTTTGCCGGCGGCATCGTCCATAACGGTCACTGTCGAGAAAGGAACGCCGTCTGCCGAGGGACCACTGACCACCACGAAAGCGCAAAGTTTCAGCTTTCAAACGTACGGCCCGCTAAAATTCAACGGCGGCTGGTGCGGATGGAGAGAAAACAAGAATTGCTCGCCGTTCGAAACGTGGTATATGGAATTTAACAACTCGATCGACGCGTCGAAATTTACCAAGGAAATGGTAAAAGTCGAACCTGCGATTGAGGGTCTAAACGTATATCCGTCCGGCAATTACATTTATCTCCAAGGCTATAAAAAGGGTCGGACCAGTTATAAGGTTACAGTTGACGGGACGCTTTCAGACATTTATGGGCAGTCGCTTGGCCAAACGGCGACAGCGACGATCAAAGTAGGTTCGGCTGAACAGAATCTGTACGCGCAGGGCGGATCTATGACCGTGCTTGATCCGAATGCGACGCCGTCATTCTCGATATATTCCACAAACCATAAAGCGGTCAAAGTGCGTCTTTACGTCGTTGAGCCGAGCGATTGGCGCCAGTTTCAGGACTACGTGCGGCATATCAACTACGACGATGGCAAGCGTCCCGCAATACCGGGACGACTTGTATCGGATGAGGTCGTACCGATTGCTAACAAGCCCGACGAGATGGTCGAAACCCGAATTGACGTTGCCAAAGCGCTGAACGGGGGATTGGGGAACGTAATCGTTGATATCGAGCCGACAATTCGAAAGGATAAATACGACCGTGTGCGGATATTCACGTGGCTGCAGGCAACGCAGATCGGGCTTGATGCATTCGTCGATAACACGGAACTCGTCGGCTTTGCGACCGAACTTAAAACCGGAAAACCGCTTGCGGGAGTCGATCTCTCAATTTATCCAAACGGCAAATCCGTTAGTGGTAACGTTGCGGAGATTCAGCCTGGAATCATGCTCCGAGCGTGGAATTGGCTGACGAGTTGGGGAAGCAGTCAGGCAGACGAGATCCAGTCTCTGGAACCCGACGGTACAAAGGCCGCGACCGAAACCGTCGAAGAGGCCCAAACAAATCGAACCGGGGCTAATGGTATTCTGCGTTTGCAGCTGCCTGATTCTCCGTCGTCCAAAGGGCAGAATCTTCTGATCGCCAAACGTGGAAAGGACGTCGCATTCTTGCCCGAAAACACTGATTACTATTGGCAGGACGGCGGTAACTGGTACAAAAAGGGCGAAGCCGATTCGCTGCGGTGGTTTGTATTTGACGACCGCAAAATGTACAAGCCGAAAGAGGAAGTTGCAGTCAAGGGCTATATCCGCAAAGTCACGGGCGGCAAGCTCGGCGATGTCGAAGCCATCCTTGAACCCCAAACCTACGCGTGGTCGGCGAAAGATCCGCGAAATAACGAGATCTCTAAAGGCACGATCACGACAAACGCATTCGGTGCGTTCGATTTCAAATTCTCGCTGCCGGACAACGCAAATCTCGGTCAAGCGCAGATCGTTTTTTACTCGCCGGGCGGCAGCCCCGACAGTCCAACGTATTCGCATCAATTTCAGATCCAGGAATTTCGTCGTCCCGAATTCGAAGTGACATCGAAGGTCGAGACCGAGGCCCCTCATTTCGTCGGCGGTAAGGCGTTGCTGTCGGTCGAGGCGAAATACTATGCCGGCGGCGGGCTCGCGAACGCGGAAACAAACTGGACCGTGACAGCGAACGCGACAAACTACACGCCGCCGAATCGAGGCGACTACACATTCGGCACCTGGACGCCTTGGTGGAGAATTTCCGATTATGGCGAGTTCGGCGGCCGCGGATATGGCGGCGGTTCGTCGCAGTCGTTCAAAGGCGTGACTGACGCGAGCGGCAAGCATTTGCTCAAGATCGATTTCGAATCGGTCAAACCGCCGCGGCCATATACGATCTCGGCTTCGTCGTCGGTTATGGATGTGAATCGTCAGACCTGGTCGAGCTCGACCTCACTGCTCGTTCATCCGGCGGCTTTGTATGTAGGTATCAAAACGGCCCGAACATTTGTCCAGAAAGGCGAAAAGATCGAGATCGAATCGATCGTTTCGGACATCGACGGCAATCTCGTGAAAGATCGCGACGCTGAGATCAAGGCCGTTTTGAAGGATTGGGCTTTCGATAAGGGAGCGTGGAAAGAGATCACCGTCGACGAGCAGAATTGCACCGTCAAATCTGCCGACAAGGCACAGAAATGTTCATTCATCGCGAAAAACGGCGGTCAATACACTATCACCGCTACCGTTATGGACGACAAAGAGCGTTTTAACGAAAGTACGCTGACCGTATGGGTTCCGGGTGGAAAAACGCCGCCGAAACGCAACGTCGAGCAGGAAGAGGCCCAGATCATACCGAGCAAGAAGGATTTTGCGCCGGGCGATGTGGCTGAGTTGCTCGTGATCGCGCCGTTCACGCCGGCTGAGGGAGTACTGACGCTTCGCCGTGACGGTATTGTCAAAACCGAGCGGTTCACGATGAAGGATTCGTCGATCACGCTCAAGATCCCGCTCGAAGAGAAATATTTACCGAACATCACGGCCCAGGTCGATCTTGTAGGCGCCGCCACACGAACGAATGACAAGGGCGAGGTTGACGCAAAACTTGCAAAACGTCCAGCTTTCGCTAGCGGAAACATAAACCTCTCGATTTCGACCGCATCGCGCAAATTGACCGTTACGGCCGATCCCGTCGACAAAACGCTTGCGCCCGGCGGCGAGACAAAAGTAAATGTTGCGGTAACCGACTACCGCGGCGAGCCAGTCTCCAACAGCGAGGTCGCCATTATTGTTGTTGACGAGAGCGTACTCGCACTTTCGCGATATACGATCGGCGATCCGATGGACGTGTTCTACACGGCCCGCGGGGCGGGAACGACGGATTATCATTCGCGTAAGGATATTCTTTTGGGAAATCCTGATGATGTGAAGAAAAGTCCGCCACCGCCACCTTCACCGGCTACGGTCGATACGGTTTCTGAAATGTCATCTGTCGCCGTTGGCGGAGCAAATCGTCCAATGGCAAAATCTGCTGGAGCTAAGAATGATAGGTCGCGGCAGTCACGCGAAGAAAATAAATTTGCGATGGATGGCGCCGACCGTGATGAAGGTCAAGACTCGAACACTCCAATTGCCCTGCGACAAAATTTCAATGCGCTTGCGTTGTGGTCGCCGACGGTGAGAACTGATGGGAACGGTCGCGCGGTGCTGAACATCAAGCTGCCCGACAACCTGACGCGATACCGTATCACGGCTGTGGCGGTAGATGCAGGCAAACGATTTGGTAAAACTGAGTCGAATATCACGGCCAAGCAGCCGCTGATGGTGCGGCCGAGCGCGCCGAGGTTTATGAACTTCGGCGATCGTGTAGAACTGCCCGTCGTCGTGCAAAATCAGACCGACAAAGACATGGCCGTCGATGTCGCGATCCGCGCGACGAATGCGGACCTAACAGGCGGAAACCCGAACGGTGGTGAGGGTGCGCAAGCTGGTGTGTCCGCAACGGAGCGCACCCTCCCAACGGGTCGGGTTTCCGCCTCTGCAGGTAAACGAGTTTTGGTTAAAGCCAACGACCGTGCCGAGGTCCGTTTTCCGGTGAGCACGATTAAGGCAGGAACAGCGCGATTCCAGTTCGTGGCAACCTCCGGCAATTTCAGCGATGCCGCTGAGATCAGTTTACCGGTATGGACGCCGGCGACGACTGAGGCTTTTGCGACCTACGGCACGACCGACCAAAACGGCGCGGTCATCCAGCCGGTTACGACGCCGGGCGATGTGTTCCCGCAATTTGGAGGGCTTGAGGTCACGACCTCATCGACGCAGCTGCAGGAGCTTACCGACGCGTTCCTCTACCTGACAAATTACCCATACGCTTGTTCCGAACAGATCTCATCGCGAATGATCTCGATCGCCGCGATGCGTGACGTGCTTTCGGCTTTCAAGGCGAAGGAAATGCCGACGAAAGAGCAGTTGGAATCGTTCTACAAACGCGACATTGAGATCCTGCAATCGCGGCAGCGGAGCGACGGCAGCTTTGGTTTGTGGAAACGGGACAAGGAGCGATACGAGTATCCGTTTTTGACGATCCACGTCGCCCATGCGCTGGCACTTGCAAAAGCGAAGGGCTATAAGGTA
This sequence comes from Pyrinomonadaceae bacterium, assembly GCA_036802885.1. GTDB lineage: Bacteria > Acidobacteriota > Blastocatellia > Pyrinomonadales > Pyrinomonadaceae > OLB17. Next base: position 42,379 of record DAIRVI010000013.1, on the reverse strand, counting down.
CCGGATGGCATGATCGACAAGACAAAACCCTATCTCAAAGACGTCGAGAAGCATTTCGATGAGTGGTACAAGAATTCGCCCGAGGTTCGTTGGACGATCTCCGCATACGCGCTCTATGTCCGCGATATGATGGGTGACAAGGATGTGGCAAAGGCTAAGAAACTGCTTGCCGAGGCCACGATCGAGAAGATGCCGTTCGAGGCGCTGGGCTGGATATTATCCGTGCTCGCGAACGATGCAAATTCGCAAACCGAGGTGCAGGCGATCCTGCGTTTCCTCAACAATCGTACGACGGAGACCGCTGCGACGGCAAACTTTGTCACAAATTACGGCGACGGTGCATGGCTCATTATGTACTCAAATCGACGTGCCGATGGCGTTTTGCTCGAAGCGATGATCAAAGCAGATCCAAAGAACGACCTTATTCCCAAGCTCGTTCGTGGCTTGCTCGATCACCGTACAAAGGGTGCGTGGTCGAATACGCAGGAAAACGTCTTTATTCTGCTGGCGCTTGACAAGTACTTCAACGCCTTTGAAAAGGTGACGCCTGACTTCGTTACCCGCATTTGGCTCGGGAATACATACGCAGGTGAAGAGGTGTTCAAGGGACGCTCGATCGACTCGAAACAGCTGAACATTCCGATGTCATATCTAGTCGATCAAGGCGGTACGTCCAACCTGATCCTCGACCGTCAGGGTGCCGGACGGCTCTATTACCGAATCGGAATGAAATACGCGCCGAAAAATCTTAAGCTCGAACCCGCGGATTATGGTTTCACGGTTTTGCGTAAATACGAAGCGGTCGATGACAAAGCTGACGTCACGCAAAACGCCGACGGAAGCTGGACGATCAAGGCCGGAGCTCGCGTCCGCGTTCGGCTGACGATGGTCGCGCAAGCACGGCGGTATCACGTCGCACTTGTCGATCCGCTGCCAGCCGGGCTCGAAATTCTAAATCCTGAGTTGGCTACAACAGAGGCAATTCCTGCCGATCAGGGCGGGAATACTGGGGTGATCGAATACGGTTCGCGGTCATACGGCCGAGGTTACTGGTGGTATCGCCAGTACTGGTTCGAGCATCAGAATTTCCGCGATGAGCGTGCTGAGGCCTTTACGGCATTGCTTTGGGAAGGCGTTTACAACTATACCTACGTCACGCGTGCGACAACGCCGGGACAATTCGTGGTCCCGCCGGCGAAGGCCGAGGAAATGTATCATCCGGAAACATTCGGACGGACGGGGACGGACTTCGTTAGAGTGGAATAAAGGTTGAAATATCCGACACAAGAAAAAGACGGTTGGTCAGAGATGGCTGCCCGTCTTTTACCTATGAGTCTGAGGTGTTGTGTTAAGATTGCTTCAATATGAGATGGATCGCGGCAGTTGGAATAACATTATTTTCATTCATACCGGTTCTGGCTCAGACGGACCTTCAGAAGCTTGTAGATACTGAACATTCGTTCGCTCGACACGCCGCGGAACTAGGCACAAAATCAGCATTTCTCGAATATCTCGCTGATGACGGGCTGGTTTTCGTTCCCGACAGGGCCAACGGCAAAACGTTCTGGAACGGCCGCGACCCGTCAAGCAGCTTGCTGTCGTGGGCGCCTAATTACGCAGATATTTCGGCAAACGGCTTACTCGGTTATACAACCGGAAACTGGGAATATAGGCCAAAAGGCAAAGAAGATCAACCGGTTGCTTTTGGCGAATTCATAACCGTCTGGCTCCGGCAACCGGACGGACGATACAAATTTGTGATCGATATTGGTATCAGCCACGCCAAGCCGGAAAAGTATTCGACAGAATGGACGACCAGCCTTCTTAAGACGAAGGATACCAATGAAAAGAACAGTTCGGCGGCTGATGCCACGACTGGATTTTACAATGCAATGGCCGGGAAGAGCATTCGCAAGGCGTACGAGATGTATGCCGCTGAAGAGGTTCGCTCCTTTCGCGAAGAAAAGGCACCGACGTTGGGGAAAAAGAGCTTACTTTCCGCTGTAAAGGATGACAAAGCGACCTATTCCCTCGGCAGGCGAAGCTCATTTTTTGGATCAGCTGATATTGCCTATAACACGAGCTTTTACACCCGAATTGTCGGCGGAAAGATCGTCGAAAAAGGCAATTCGATGCAGATATGGAAGCTGATCGACGGCAGATGGCGGATTGTACTGGATATATTTAAACCTGTTCCGTAATCGTTCTCGGTGACCTGTGTCCGAAATCTAGTGATAAATACATACGAAAAAGTGATCAAAATTCTGCGCGTCGAGGCTGATGCGGTAGCAAACGCCGCGGCCAAACTCGACCAGAAAAGTGTCGAAAAGGCCCTCGAGCTGCTCGTCGGCTGCAAGGGCAAGGTCGTCGTCGTCGGGGTCGGAAAATCGGGCGTGATAGCGCAAAAGATCGCTCAAACACTCACCAGCACAGGAACGCCAGCGGTTTTTGTGCTCGCTTCGGATGCACTCCACGGCGGCCTCGGCGTGGTTGTTAGTGGTGATGTGCTGATCGTTCTTAGCAATTCGGGTGAAACGGACGAGATACTCGCTTTGGTGCCAGCTATCAAACTGCGCGGCGTCTCGATCATCTCGATAATCGGCAATCTCAATTCGACGCTCGCCGATCATTCGGACGTAGTTTTAGACGCCTCAGTCGATAAAGAGGCTTGCCCGTTGAATCTTGCTCCGACGGCCTCGACAACTGTCGCTTTGGCGATGGGTGATGCAGTGGCAATGGCCCTGATGGAATCCCGCGGCCTGACGGCGGAGGATTTTGCCGTGAATCACCCGGCCGGCCGCCTTGGCAAGCGGCTGACGCTGCGGGTTTCAGACCTTATGCACCCGAGCCCAAACGTTTCTCCGGTCAGTGGTTGGCTCGAGGTTGTCAAATCGATCTCTACCCATTCGCTCGGGGCCGTGAATGTCGTTGATGAGAATTTAACGTTGCTCGGTATAGTAACCGATGGCGATCTGCGGCGGACAATCGAAAAAACCTCAACTGACAATCTTTCTATTCTCGCTGCAAACGATATGATGACCCGATCGCCGATCTCGGTTTCGCCCCATACTCTTGCGTTCGAAGCTCTGCGGCTCATGGAAGACCGGCCATCGCAGATCTCGGTTTTGCCGGTGGTTGATGGCGACGGAATGTGTGTCGGCCTTCTACGGCTGCATGATGTTGTGAGGAGCGGGCTGTGATTGAGAGACAACGAACAACTAAGTGTTTACCAATAACATCTGAAATGACTTGGCAAGAAATATTGATCGAAGCCGGAAAGTTGAACGATCACAATGACGATTGTATGTCTTTGTCGGTAGATGAGAGATTTTTAATTAGTGGTGCATTATTTGCCGAAAACGACCATAAAATAATTTCAACATTTCCTGCCGGTTTAAGTGACAGGGAATTTAAGGAGCGTTTATATTTTGGCCGTTATGGCGAGCATTTACCGGATGATTTCTTTAAGGACGAGGAGAAATAATGTATAAGCGAGCGTTTACCACCGCGTTGGCGTTTCTTTTGTTTTGTTCAGCGGCGATGGCGCAAAAAGCCGAGATCACGGTGAGTCTTAACGAAGCATTTTTCGACGCACTGCTCGATTCTACTTTTCAGAATTTTGATCCGCCACAGTTCTCGATAGCTCAGAATGTAGTTCAGATCAGAGACACCAAGACGCAGAGTCAGGCGATTGTGTTTCCGGGCGCGCCTTCAAGTTCTTTCAACTCGTTTTCCGCGTTTCCGCGGCTCAACGCGAGATCAACGGGTTGCAGCGAAATGGTCAAGATCCTGCGTGAGATGAACGGAGTTCGGACCGCGGTTCGATTTCGCGATGGCAGGATATTTGTGCCGCTTGCTTTTTCAGGAAGCTATGCTCCGCCGTTTGTCGGATGCGTTGACTTTGCAGGCTGGGCCGAGACAAATATCGATCTTGAATTCGATCAGAACGGCCAACGACTCATCGGACGTGCACGCGTGCTAAAAGTAAATCTCAATGGCTCGGGCGGCGTTGGGGGAACAGTGATCGCAAAGCTGATTCAGTCTTCGATAGACAAAAAACTCAATCCGATCGAGATTATGAGCCTGGACAAGATCTCATTTGGTATTCCGGTCCAAAATGCCGGAAACCTAAGAATGAAGGCCGTGGGTGTTCGGCCAGAGGTCGGGCTTGGTTTTCTCAATATTCACGTCACCTATAGCTTTCTTAAGAGTTAAGCAAAGCCCAACTTTAGTAGATCAAACGCTTTAGGAGAGATGCGTTCGCGGGGAATGTTTACTATTCTCTAACCAATGAACGCACCGCTCGTCGCCATTATTGGCCGTCCAAATGTGGGGAAATCCACACTATTCAATCGCCTCATCGGCCGTCGAAAGGCGATCGTCGGCGACGAACCGGGCATTACCCGCGACCGGATGTTTGGTGAGGTTGAGTGGAAAGCCAAGACATTTCGTCTCGTCGATACGGGCGGCATAGTGCCTGACGACGAGGCCATTATTCCTACAAATATTTTCAAGCAAGCTTCGTTCGCTATCGAAGAATCGGTAGCGATCATCTGGGTTCTCGATTCGCGTGCCGGCGTGACTCCGCTTGACGAAGAGCTCGGCGTTTTACTGCGTAATACCGGTAAACCCGTAATTATCGCCGCCAATAAGGTCGAATCCAAAACCGTCGAAAACGAAGCGGGAGAGTTTTACCAGTTCGGTTTTGAAATGTCGCCGATCTCGGCGGAGCACGGCACAGGCATCGGTGATCTGCTTGATATGGTATTTGAGCATCTCGAATTTAGCGACGAGATCGAGGAAGAGAAACAGACTGAGATCAAACTCGCGATAATCGGCCGCCCGAATGTCGGTAAATCATCGCTGCTCAATAAGTTACTTGGCGAGGAACGCGTGATCGTGTCGCCTATTGCTGGAACAACTCGCGACTCGATCGACACGCATCTTACGGTCGACGGACAAGATTATTTACTCATCGACACTGCGGGAATTCGTCGCAAGGGCAAGACAACCGAGATGGCGGAAAAACTCTCAGTCATAATGGCCAAAAAATCGCTTGAGCGAGCGGATGTTGCCATATTGGTGATCGACGCTGTCGAGGGTGTGACCAATCTCGACGCAAATATCGCGGGCTATGCCGTCGATTCGGGCTGTTCGGTGATTATAGTTGTTAATAAGTGGGATGCCCTTGAAGAAAAGGAAACGAACACTATCTATGAATTTGAACGAAGCTTGCGAATGGCGATGAAGTTCCTCGACTGGGCGCCGATTGTCACGATCTCTGCTCTGTTGGGCCAGCGTGTCGCGAAGATTCTACCGCTCGTCAAGCAAGCCAACGAAGCTCGCAACCTTAGAATTCAGACGTCAAGGCTCAATCGATTTTTTGAAGATAAAATTTCGCAGCCTAAAGGCGGCGGTACGCCCGCACCCGTAAAAGGCGGCGTTTCGAGGCTGAAGATTCAGTTTTTAACGCAGGCCGGGCTTCGTCCACCATTGTTTATTCTTTTCACATCCGGAGGCAAAGCGGGGTTACATTTTTCGTACCTTCGCTATATCGAAAATCAACTGCGGGAAGAATTTGGCTTTTTTGCTACGCCGATCCGGCTTGTTGAACGTCATAAAACGAAAAAGAAATAGCAGAACTCGCGAGACGCACAAGCATTCAATACCGAGCAAGGAATTTCAATTTTTTAGGGTTGTTTTATACAATGGGCTAATCGTAACTGCGAGTCTGCATCTCGGCGATAGAATTTTATGGAGCTGTTTTTGCTAATAACCAGATTGGCTCTCGTTGCGGTTTTTGGTGTCGCGGCGGTAGCAAAGCTTTCAGATCCGGCCGGATCGGAGAAAGCTCTTGGTGATTTTGGCGTGCCAAAGCCGTTGGTTGCACCGATGGCGTATCTTCTGCCGATTGCAGAGCTTCTCGTCGCGGGCTTGCTTTTATTTGTCGAGACATCATGGTTTGGAGCGATCGGCGCGGCGGGCCTTTTGTTAATTTTTACACTGGGTATGCTTTACCAGATAGCGAAAGGGAACTCACCCGATTGTCATTGTTTTGGACAAATACACAGTGAGCCCGTTGGCGTGACAAGCGTATTGAGGAATGTCGCCTTGCTGGCTCTCGCGGCGTTTCTATTTGGACAAGGCAGATCAGCTCAGGGTTTGAGCCTTGTAAATTCAAATCAAGATATTATGCAATTTCTTCTCGGTTTAGCAGTGGTGCTGCTGCTTGCAGCGGTTGTTTATTTCCTTAAGAGGATTTCGGAACAGCAAACGCAGATAATTCGGCGTATCGAGATCATGGAGCTTGTTGCGAGAGAGGACGGATCCGTAACACGCGACGAAGCCGGAGATCCGCACGAAGGACTGCCCATCGGCGCCGTATTTCCAGATATTGAGCTCCCTGATCTGAACGGCGAAACGGTTTCGCTCGAAGCCCTGAGGTCGAACGAAATGCCGGTATTATTTTTCTTCGTAAGCCCTGCATGTACCCCGTGCAAAGCGCTCGTTCCTGAATTCGATCAGTGGCAAAACGAGCTTACGGGTAAGGTAAAAGTTGTCTTTGTAAGCAACGGAAAACCGGCCGAGAATGTCGAGAAGTTCGGTGGTAGCGAGCGAAAACAAATTTTGATTCAAAAGGAACGTGAGGTTGCGGAACTGGTCAAAGCCCAATGGACGCCGACAGCTGTTTTGATGGATCAAAATGGGCGGATCGCCAGCCACGTAGCAGCGGGCGATACGGCTATACGTGAGCTGGTCGAACGCATCAAGGCCGAGGACCTGACGAAGGACTTTACATACATTACGAGCGGCAACGGGCATTCGCACCACATCAAGATCGGCAGCGAAATTCCCGAGTTTTCATTGCAGGACATCAAGGGAAATGAGATCGATGCATCATATTTTGAGGATAGACAAACCCTGGTGGCATTTTGGAGCCTGACTTGTCCGTATTGCATCAACATGATGGACGAACTTCGCGAATGGGATAAGACTAAAGGGGAAAATGATCCCGCGCTTATCGTTTTTTCAGATGGCGACAAGGCGGCGCACGAGGAATTTGGACTCCGGTCGCCAATCGTCCTGGACGAAGGCCACAAAACGGCGGCTGGTTTCGGAATGTTTGGTACGCCGTCTGCAGTTCTGGTGAATGAACAGGGTAGGATCATTTCCGAGACGGCAGTCGGCGCGCCCGATATCTGGTCGTTAGTCGGAAAAAAGAAATCAATTTAATCCGTTTTAGATGACACAACCAATTGACTGGACAATATCCGCGAGCGACGGCAAAGCTCGGGCGGGAACACTTACGACCAGGCGCTCGGTAATCGAGACGCCTGTTTTTATGCCAGTCGGAACGCAAGGCTCAGTCAAAGGCATTCGATTCGAATGGCTCGAATCCGAGCTCGACGCACGGATCATTCTCGGAAACACATATCATCTCTTCCTGCGGCCCGGCGTCGAAGTCATTCGCTCAATGGGCGGTCTTCACAAATTTACAACGTGGGATCGCTCGTTCCTTACCGACTCAGGCGGCTTTCAGGTGTTTTCGCTTACGGATCTGCGCAAACTAACGGAAGACGGCGTCGAATTTCGCTCGCATCTGGACGGCAGCAAGCACTTCTTATCGCCGGAAGTCTCGATGAAGATTCAGGCTGCGCTCGGATCTGACATCGTTATGGTCTTTGACGAGTGTCCACCGGGCGACGCTGGATTCGATGCTACTCGTTCGAGTTTGCAAATGACGGCACGTTGGGCCCAACGATCAAAAAAAAGGTTCGACGAACTCGCCGTTGCGGAACGAAAGGTGGTCGCGAATGCGCCTGACCTTTCTGGCAAAGCAGCTCTATTTGGCATCGTGCAAGGTGCGGGACACTTGGATTTACGTAAAGAGAGCCTGGAAAAAACGATCGAGATCGGTTTCGACGGCTATGCGATCGGCGGTCTGAGCGTCGGCGAGGAAAAGAGCGTGATGTATGAGGTTTTGGATTTTGTGGCTCCGCAAATGCCAAGTGACGCACCGAGATATCTGATGGGCGTCGGCACGCCTGAGGACCTAATCGAAGCTATTAATTGCGGCGTCGATATGTTCGATTGCGTGCTGCCGACACGTAACGGCCGAACGGGCAGCGCTTTTACGTCGCAGGGAAAGCTCAATATCCGAAATGCAAAATTCGCATCGGATTCGCGGCCTCTTGATGCTGCGTGCAGCTGCTCCGTCTGTCGCCGGTATTCGCTCGGATATCTTCGACACCTATATCAGGCGGGAGAAATGACGGCGTCGATCCTGATCTCGCATCACAATTTGGCTTTCTTCATGGATACGATGAAAAAAGCGAGAGAAGCGATTAAATCGTTGACTTTTCAGTCGTTTAGAAAGGAGTTTTTGGCCGGGCTCAGTGAGAACGATGCAAGCGGCGTTTGATTAAGCTCGCTTAAATGTATATTATTTTCCTTTTGTCTTTAGGCATCTTTACCATGAATATTTACCTTTTTCTGTTTCAGGACGCGGCCGGCGGTAGCAGCATTATTTGGACGCTGCTTCCATTTGTATTTATTTTCGGAATTTTTTATTTCTTAGTTATCATGCCGCAGAAAAAGCAGAAGCAGCAGCTGCAGGAAATGATCGCGTCGCTCAAGATAAATGACGACGTTGTCACAAACGGGGGCATTATCGGAACGATAAAGGAAGTTAGAGAAACGAGCTTTATTATTCAAAGCGCCGAAAAGTCGTTTCTCGAAATTGGAAAGAGCGCGGTTGTGGGTAAAAAGCCGGAATAGCGGTTACAAAAGTATAAGCAGTTAACTAGTAATGAAGAATACCGGATTGTGGATCAGAACGGCGATCATTGTCGCTATCACTCTTGTTGGGATCTATTTGGTCTTTGGCCCTCGTCATTCGCCAACGTCGAGCGATTTTAGCTATCAGGGTATCAAGGACAATCTCGCCAAAAACATCAATCTCGGCCTCGACCTTAAAGGCGGCTCGCATCTCGTGATGCGCGTTAAGACTGACGATTACCTTAAGACTTTGACCGAGAATAACGCCCAAGCCGCTCTAACAGCTGCTCAGGATGCCAAGTTGCCGGCTACAAGTAATTCGATCACGGCGGAGAATGGTAAATACGTCGTCGGCATTGTAGTTTCCGATCCGGCACAGTCGCAAAGCGTCATCGATGAGGTGAAAAAGAAAGTTGATCTTTCGAATTGGACCGAATCTTTGGATGGCAACACTATAACATGGTCGCTTCCGGCCCAGACTCAAGAGGTTTTGAAGCGTCAGGCAGTTGATCAGGCGTTAAAGATCATTGAAAGTCGAATTAACGCTTTCGGTGTAAAGGAACCCACACTTCAGAAGCACGGTGCTGAATCCTCGGGTCAGATATTACTTCAGATGCCGGGTGTCGACGATCCGGAGCGAGTTAAGAATCTAATCGGAGCCGAGTCCAACCTCGCACTTATGAAGATTGTCAGTCCGCCCAATCCGTCGCCCGTAACGACCTACCCCACCGAGGACGCGGCAAAACAGTCACTGGGCGGGACCATTCCGCCTAACCGCCGAATCCTGCCCTACTCGGAGCGCGACGAACCGACAAATGCAACCGCTACTGATCCGAATAAACAGACGAAGTATGTAGTTGTTGAATACCCGGCTATCGTGGATGGCAGCGAACTTCGAGAGGCTAATGCGATCTCGCGAACCGGCAGCGATCGGGACTTTGAGATCGGTTTCTCTTTGAAGCCGGCTGGCGCCGCAAAGTTTGGCGACTGGACTGGAAAGAATATCGGAAACTATATGGCTGTGGCTTTGAACAACGAAGTCAAATCGGCTGCTTATATTAAAGGACAGATCTTTGATCAAGGGCAAATATCAGGCCGTTTTACAAAGGCGTCCGCAGAAGACCTCGCTCTGACACTGAAGTCAGGGGCATTACCCGCAAAGATCGAGTATCAGGAAGAACGAACGGTCGGACCTAGCTTAGGAGCAGATTCTATTAGGGCCGGGGTTGAAGCGTCTGTCGGGGGTATGATTTTCGTGATCATTTTTATGCTCTTTTATTATCGAGGAGCAGGTGTAAATGCAGTTGTGGCTTTGCTCCTCAATATGCTGCTGACGATGGCAGCCTTGATCACGATCAAATCGACTCTGACACTCCCGGGAATTGCCGGGCTAATCCTTGGAATAGGAATGGCGGTCGACTCGAACGTTCTTATTTTTGAGAGAATCCGTGAAGAGCTGGGCGCGGGAAAGGCGGTAGAGTCAGCTATAGAACAGGGATTTGACCGGGCGTTCATAACGATCATAGACACTCATATTACGACGATCCTCTCGTCGGCCATTCTATATCTTTACGGATCGGGACCGATCCGCGGATTTGCCGTGACGTTGGTTCTTGGATTGCTGATTAACCTTTTTTCCGCGGTTTTTGTTTCGCGTACGATCTTTATGTGGGTTCTCGAAAGAAAGACGAAAATGGAGAGCTTAAGTATTTAGGCAGTTTTACGAAAGATGCTGGAAATTTTCAAAAGTATAAATGTAGATTGGATGGGCCTCAGAAAGCCTCTGATCTTCTTGTCGATTGCTGTCCTGCTTATAGGGTTGGGCTCCGCCGTTGGGCGTCAATTTACGGAGGGCGGAACCGACGCATTCAATCTAGGTGTTGACTTTCAAGGTGGAACCGTCGTTACTGCTAAATTCAAGCAAAGGCCGGCTGCTGACGAGATCCGTTCGGCGTTGCAGTCCGTCGGTGTTACGGAAGCCGTAATTCAGGACTCTACCGATAAAACCGACGAAGTCCTTATAAAGGTTCCGAATCTCGGTAAACGAGACGAATGTCCTAATATCGATGAAGCAAGTCGGTGTTTTGTAAAAAAAGGCCTCGACACATTTGGTAAAGAGGCCGAAGGTGCAACGGCACTCAAGGACGATGAGGCCGCAGTATATAAGATTGTTGGTACGGATACGGTCGGGCCGGTCGCGAGTGAACAGCTTCGAAACCAAGCGATCATAGCTACACTTCTCGGCATGGTTGGCATTTTGCTTTTTATTGCATTCCGTTACGATTGGACGTATGCCGCCGGTGCGGTTATCGCGGTGTTCCATGACGTTTTGATCACCTTAGCTTTCTTTTCAGTGTTTCAATGGGAGATCAGTCTGACGGTTTTGGCCGCCTTGTTAACTCTAGTTGGCTTTTCGGTAAATGACTCGATCGTTATTTTTGACCGAATTCGAGAGAATCTTACGCTTCATCGCGGTGAATCGCTCTACAAGCTTACTAACCAGTCCATAAACCAAACGATGTCCCGAACCATCGTTACAAACGGACTTGTGTTCCTTGCGGTTTTGGCACTCGTTCTGTTTGGTGGTGAGGTTCTAAGAGGGTTTTCGCTGGCGCTTTTTGTGGGCTCTATCACGGGAACTTATTCGACAATCGCTATTGCAAGCCCAATTGCGATCTGGTGGCAGAGTAAATTGGGCGATTCGCGTGTGAAGGAAGTACTGGTGCCGCAGACTGGTGAAAAACTTGCATCGTCTGCGCGGCGTTCCGTGACCCGACGGCCGGTAACACGGTAGGAAGTTAACCTCCGCTCTGTGCATCGATTAACGCAGCTGTTTTCCTGATTAGTACGTCGGAAGACCGGACACTCGATGTAAAAAGGATGAAATTAAGTTGAAATAAACAAGATTATTCTTGACTTTCATTTAGTAACCTTTTAGACTTCTTTTCGTTGCTGGTCAATTAAACACTTTGGTAATCGCTTTGTTTTGGGTTTGTCCTTTTAAACTGAAGCGGGGTTTGCAGGACTTGTGCGTGTTTGAACGCCAAAGCACAATGTCTCTGCACAAACCTAAAACTGGAAATCGTTTAAAGCCAGGTTGGGATTGAAATCAAAAGGATTTATACCAATTACAACGTCAAGTTTTGTTTACTACATCTAACGCAATTATAAGGTTTCGTAACCCTTGACCTAACATTGGCACCGGAAAAAGGGAGGAATTAAGATGCTTGATCAATTAGTTGAATCAAAAAGTCATTTGGACGAGGATAAGCGCCGAAGCAGTTTCATGCTTATCACTCTTATTATCGCGATCGGCGGAGTTCTAACCGCCTGGGGCGTGGACTTGTTTAATAAAGATTTCGGTATGGGCGGCGATGACCTCGCGCTTACGACTTTAGTCGCGCCGGTTCCGGTTCCTGATGAGGAGCCGCCGCCGGAGCCGGAAAGAAAGCCTGAACAAAAACAGCCTGACGTCGACGTCCGGAAAGAGCTGATCCAGAATATTTTCCAGACGCCGGTGAAACCGCCAGATGTGACTAGTGTCACCAGAAACGCGGTGAAGGAAATGCGTCTCGACCGTATGACCAAACTTGGTAGTAATGACGCGGATACGGGTGCGAGGGTAGATCCCGGTGTATCGCGTGTTGTGAATTCGGGAGGCACAGGCGGTCTCTCAACGGGTACAGGTACTGAGCCTACGGGTGGAGACGCGCAGCAGCCGCCGCCACCACCACCGGTGAAAAAAGCACCGCCGAAAACAGTTTCTGGAGGCGTTCTAAACGGTAAAGCAACCAGTTTGCCCAAACCAGCCTACCCGCCAGCGGCAAGAGCCGTACGTGCAGGCGGAGCGGTCAGCGTTCAGGTTTTGATCAGTGAAAGTGGCAGCGTGATTTCTGCTAGTGCGGTTAGCGGCCATCCTTTGTTAAGAGCGGCAGCAGAAGGCGCAGCGCGTGGAGCGAGATTTAGTCCGACACTTCTTTCAGGTCAGCCGGTAAAGGTTTCGGGCGTCATTACCTATAATTTTGTCCCCTAACGGGACCAAGGATACGATGGGAATGGCCGTTAAAGCCATTCCCTAAAACGTTTAGACAATCGCAATATTAAATTTTTTTGATTTCTTTGGAGGAAAAATCATGACATTTTTAGGCAGCCTGATCGCTACGGATATTTCGGGCTTTTATTTGATGTTCGCCGAAGGCCCAGGTGTTTCGTTCGGCATTTACGATATCGCAAAGAGTCTGACCATTCCGGGTTGGGGCGTTATCATCACACTTCTGATCCAATCGGTGTATATGATCGCCGTCGGTATCGAACGCTGGCTGACATATAACAAGGCTAAGCAGCAGTCACGGCAGTACGCACCTAAAGTGGCTCAGGCACTTAAAAACAGTAACATTGATGAAGCCATTAATATTGGCGATAAGCACAAAGATTCGCACCTTGCGATGGTTGTTTCGTCGGGCCTGAAGGAATTTGCGGCCCACCAGGGTAACACTGACATCTCGGCTGACGAGATGGAGGCGTCCAAGCGTGCTCTCGAGCGTGCCATCGCCGTCAAGACCGCTGAGCTCAAGCGAGGCCTTTCAGGCTTGGCAACGGTCGGATCGACGGCTCCGTTCGTCGGACTGTTCGGAACGGTCGTCGGTATCATTGGTGCTTTCCAGGCCCTGCGTGCTAACGAGTCGGCTGGTATCGGCGCGGTCGGCGGAGCTATCGCCGAGGCCCTCGTCGCCACCGCTTTCGGCATTCTCGTGGCGATCCCGGCTGTTTGGCTGTTTAACTATTTCACCAATAAGGTGACTAGCTTCAGCGTCGAAATGGAAAATTCCGCGTCGGAACTTGTTGATTATTTCATTAAGCAACGGGCCAAAAGCTTGCGCGGATAATTCCAAATTCTTTTGTAGAATTAATGTCGTAAAGAGAGGTTTGCTATGAGCATGAAGATCGGTGGAACCGATGAATATAACTCGGATATCAACGTAACGCCGATGGTTGACGTGATGTTGGTGCTATTGATCATTTTCATGATCGTGACGCCACTACTTCAACAAGGCGTCTCTGTTAATCTTCCGCGGGATATGATAAGCCCTGACGAAGATGGCGATATAGCCAAGGATACGTCAGTTATCGTGGCAATTCCCGACAATAGTAATTTCTACATTGGAAAGGAACAATTTCCGATCGACGCGCTGGGCGATGTGATCAAGCGGCGAATGGAAGGAAAAACGCCCGAGAAACGGATCGTTTACATTAAGAGCGGCGTCGATGTCGATTACGGGCGTGTCGTGCAGGCAATCGATACGATACGGAAGCAGGACATCGACAAGATCGGGCTGGTAGCCGACAAAAAGAAAGGTGTCGAGGCGACTAATTAGCTTTAGTAATTCGCTGATTTTGCTGGGTTATAAGGAAGGATAAGTTTATGGGAATGTCAACGGGTAGCACTTCTGGCGATGCCGTACCACACATTAATGTTACGCCTTTGATCGACGTGCTTTTGGTACTGCTGATCATCTTTATGGTCATCACGCCGCTTAAACCTAGTCGTTTTGAGGCGAAGGTACCGGCGGAACCAAAGGACGAACCACAAGCCAATGTTAAGCCCAATCCGCTAACCTTGGTGGTTGCAATAAGCAAGGAGACGAAGGGTATAACCCTTAACAACGAAGCTTTTGGAGATGTCTCTGACACCGACAAATTAGCAGGCAAGCTACGTGAGATTTTTAAGGAAAGGGAAAACAACGGCGTGTTTCGTGAGGGCACGAACGAAGTTGAAAAAACGATTTTTATTAAATCGCCGAAATCCGTCAGATATGGTGACGTAGTCCGGGTTATTGACGCCGCTAAGGCGGCCGGAGCGTCGCCGATCGGGCTGCAGATAGATGATTTAGCAGATTAATTTTAGTCGTATACCACGCGTCTGCGGCGTCGATGCCCAAAGTCGTGTCTCGTGTGGTTATGACGGTGAATGGAGTCAAATGATGAGATTCTCTCGTTTAGGGGTTTTTGTTCTTTTAACGGTAACAGTTTTAATTGGAACAAACTGCTCCTACTACAACCGGGTAATTGCCCGTAAGAATTTGGTGGACGGTTCCAAGGCTTATAAGGATCGTAAGTTCCCGGAAGCTGAGCAGCTCTTTAGAGACGCCGTATCCAGAGATCCGAAGGGTGAAAACACTGAGGGCCGGATGGCGCAGCTTTTTCTTGCGAGAACGCTCCACTCGGAGTTCATAGGCGATCGCAAAAATACGGCCAAAGCCGAAGAGGCGATTACCGAATATCAAAAAGCCCTCGCTTTGGACCCCAAAGACCAAAGTTCGTATAAGGCGATCGCTAGCCTTTACGAAAATCTGCAAAGAAGTGATGACTGGCTCAAATGGGTAACCGCCCGATCGGCAAACACAACTATACCACCTGAACAAAGGGCCGAGGCACTGACTTCTTTGGCCGCAAAGAAAAACAGCTGTGCTAACGATATCACTGATACGGAACAGACCAAGAAGAAAATTACTAAGGATGGAAAACCGGCGTATCAGCACGTAAAGCCTGCAAACGCGCAAGATTACGAGAATCTTAAGAAGTGTATCGAAGAGGGTACCCAGTTAATCAATCAAGCAATAGCTTTAGAAAGCGATCAGTCGAAAAATGCCCGTAACATTGATGTCAAAGCACTTCCGGACGAGCAGTTAAAGTCGAGTCTTGATTTCCTAAAGGTTTTCGAGTCTGCACGTTCGTACAAGACCAGCTTGTTGTTTCAAGCGTCTTTTCTTGCAGAGATGGAGGGCCAAACGGTTGAGCATGACCGTCTGAAGAAGGAAGGCGATGAAGCAAAGGCAAAGTTCCTTGAGTTAAGCGACGTCGTGAAGAAGATTCAGGCAGAAATCGACGAACGCGTTGCGGCTAAAGAAGAGGCGGGTAAGGGCGAAAAAGCCAATAAAGACAGCGAAGCGAACAAAAAATAGGCTCGATTTTTCTTTCCAACTTGGTGATGCTCAATTACAATTGATTGGGCATCGCCTTTTGTTTTCAGCCTAGTTGGCCGGTTGAGCAACGGGAACTCGTCAAAGAAATGATCCGCATTGAGGATGTAATCGAAAAAGTTCAGGAAAATCGGATTGGTGCCGATACTGACCTGATTCGGCGCGCATACTTATTTTCTGCCCTTCATCATCGAGGTCAATTGAGGGCGTCGGGCGAGCCGTATCTCGTTCATCCGCTTGAGGTTGCCGAGATCTTGGCTGATATGCGGCTTGACGAGGTGAGTGTATCGACCGGACTTCTTCACGATGTTGTTGAGGACACGCTCGTTGATCTCGACACTATAAAATCCTATTTTGGTGACCAGATCGCTCTGTTGGTCGATGGCCTTACAAAGATCGCTAATATCAGCGATCTTTCGAGAGAAAAACAACAGGCCGAGAACGTTCGCAAGATGGTCCTTGCGATGATTACCGACGTCCGCGTCGTTCTCATCAAACTCGCCGATCGTCTCCACAACATGCGGACGATGCATTATCTAAAGCCCGAAAAACGGGAGCGCATTTCGCAGGAAACGCTAGATATTTATGCTCCCATCGCGCACCGTTTGGGCATGGGTAAGATGCGTAGCGAACTCGAAGATCTTGCCTTTCGCAATCTCTATCCTGACGAGTATAAGCGTCTCGAGAAAGAAGTTGATGCTCGGCGACCGGAACTCGAGGCGACGCTAGAGAAGATCAAGTCGGTCATTGCTGAGAAACTCACCGAAAACGAGGTTCCGTACGTGACGATCGAGGGCAGGGTTAAACGTCTCTATTCGCTTTGGAAGAAGCTCAAAAAGCAAAAGATAATGATTGAACAGGTTTACGACCTGATCGCTGCCCGCGTCATAACTGAGAACGACCGTAAATACTGCTATTTGACACTAAGCGTAATTCACAATATCTGGACGCCTGTCCCGGAGCGGTTCAAAGATTGGATCGCGATTCCAAGAGACAACCTTTATCAATCGCTGCACACGTCGGTGATCGGAGATGCCGGGCAACCCTTCGAGGTTCAGATTAGAACGCAGGAGATGCATCGGGTGGCCGAAGAGGGCGTTGCCGCGCATTGGAAGTACAAGGAAAGCAGCCTTGGCAAGAAAGAAGAGGACGAGAATCTAGATGAGTTGCGTAAGACCGTCGAAAAACTGCTTCTCCCGTTAGTTGAAAATTCTGAAGATGAGCAAGACTCCGAAGATTTTATCGAGACTCTGAAACTCGATCTCTACCCAAAGGATGTATACGCATTCACTCCTTTGGGTAAGGTAATACAGCTCCCTCGTGGCGCTACGCCGATCGATTTTGCGTACGCTATACATTCCGTTGTCGGGGACACCTGTACGGGTGCGAAAATAAACGGCCGAATCGTTCCACTCAGAAATGAGCTGCAAAACGGTGACGTAGTGGAGATTTTGACGACGCAAAATTCAAAGCCGTCCGGTGATTGGCTTAACCATGCCGTTACGTCTAGAGCCCGCAACCGCATTCGCCATTGGATCTCGCTCACCCAGCGGACCGAGTCGATCGATATCGGTCGCAAGCTTCTTGAAAAAGAGGCTGAGAGGTATCGGATCACGGCAAAGAAATTGCTTAATAACGAGACCGAGATGAGACGGATCGCTAACGAGTATGGGCTCAGCCGTCCCGACGACCTTCTTGCGTCGGTTGGTTATGGCAAAACGCTGCCCCGGAATGTAGTGGCAAAATTTCTCGGCGCCGAAAAATTTAGCGAGCTCGACCCTGACAAACAAAAGGCGACTCGGCTAAAGACCGGGATGAAGGCGGTCCGCAAGTTTATTGGCATGGGCGAGGATGCGATCATCGTCAAAGGGGTTGATAATTTGTTGATCAATCGCGCAAGATGCTGCAACCCGCTCCGCGGCGAAGAGATAATCGGCTACATCTCACTTGAGAAGGGAATCGTCGTCCATAATAAACGTTGCAAAAATGTGTCGCAGTTGATGGTCAACAAAGAGCGAATTGTCGAGGTTGAGTGGGCCAAGAGCGACAAGGATCAGATCCAGTCGGTGCAGTTGCTCGCAACCACTGAAAATCGTACTGGGATGCTTGCCGGCATAACAAATGCGATTGCGGATATAAAAACCGGCATACGGGATGCCCGCGCGAATGTGTCAAGAGACGATATCGGCTTGATTGAAGTCACGGTCGAGGTTTTCGACAAAAAGCACCTTGATAAAGTCGTTGGAGCGATTGAACACGTTCCGGGTGTTATAGCGGTCGAACGTGTGAACGCCTAGAACTCACCTAAATTCTTCCCGCCCTTTCTTTTTTACCCGTAATTTGCTAGAATTCGCCTTTTGCTTGAACTGTCATGCAGACGCGGATTTGATGAAGGAAATAGTTTCAACAGATAAAGCTCCAGGCGCAATTGGTCCCTATTCACAAGCAATCAAGGGTGGCGGCATGGTTTTTTGTTCGGGCCAGATACCGATCGATCCGGTGACCGGAGAATTCGTATCTGATAAGGTAGCCGAGCAAACCGAGCAGGTCCTTCGAAATTTGAGTGAAGTCCTTAGGGCGGCGGGAACGAGCCTTGACAATGTTGTAAAGACTACGGTGTTCCTCGCCGATATGAATGATTTTAGCGAGATGAATGAGGTGTACGGCCGGTTTTTCAACGAAAATAAGCCGGCAAGGGCAACGATTCAGGCTGCAAGGCTGCCCCGTGATTCCCGTGTTGAGATTGATTGTATAGCGATCGCCTAATAGAAAAGCCAAACGCTCGTTGACGAATGACGTTTGGCAATCAAGACGGTTAAGTGAACCTCAGTTCAAATCAAGCGGCTTTGACAATTTTTCCCGATTTAATGCAGCGGGTACAGACCTTGAGACGTCCGTTACCGCCGCCGGGAAGCTGGACCTTAACAGGTTGAAGATTAGGGTTAAATCGTCTCCGCGTTTTGTTGTTAGCGTGTGAAACGTTGTTTCCAAATTGCGGGCCTTTTCCGCATACGTCGCAGCGTTTTGCCATAATATTGCCTCTCGATTCAGTCGAGATGTATTGGAGTTTATCGAAAAACTCGAAACAAGATATATAACAAATACCGAGTGGTATAGTCAAGTAAGTGAAACAGATGGATAAGTTGAAAGGAGTAAAAGCAATCGTGCAAATTAACAGAAGAGGGATTATCGGATCAGCGGCATTGTCAGTTGTAGCCGCATTTTTTATTGCGTGCGGGGGCCCGGCGGCGAATGTCGCACCTGGCAGTGTGGATCCGAACGAAACGGCCGCCAAGGTCAACGGCAAGGTAATTACGATGGAAGAGGTTGACCGCGCCGTCAAACAGCAGGCTCAGGGACAAGAGAGCAAACTGTCACCGCTTGAGCTTGCGGGTGCGCGGCTACAGGTTCTCCAAACACTGCTCGAGCAGGAAGTTATGTTTCAAAAGGCCGAGAAAGAGAGCTTGGTTCCGACTGAGGACGAGGTAACCGTTGAGATCAATAAACGAAAGGTTGACAGCCGACTGTCCGTAGAGGAGTTTGACAAGCAAATGTCGGCCGCGGGTCTTAATGATAAATCGTTTCGTGACAGTATCAAAAAAGGGATAGCCATTCAAAAGCTGATCGACAAGGTGACGGGCCGGATTGAAACGCCTAAGGATCAGGAAATCGTCGACTTTTACAAAAGCAATCCCGAGATGTTCGTCAAAAAACGCGGCGTCCGTCTTGCGGCAATTGTCATAGATCCCGCAAATAGCGGTGCCGGTGATACAACTACGAACGACGCGGAAGCGAGCCAAAAAGTAAAAGAGTTGCTTGCGAAAGTGCAGCAGCCTGGCAGCGATTTCGGGTCGCTTGCACGCGAATACAGCGAAGATCCCAGCAAACTGCAGGGCGGCGAACTCGGGTATCTAAGCGAGGACGATCTGAAGCAGAACTTTGGGGCTCAGGTCGCAGCAGCCTTTATGAATCCGACTTTTGCGGTTGGCCAGATCACCAATATGGTTCCGGTCAACGGTAAGGGCTATATATTTAAGCTCGAGGAGCGGATCGAAAAGGACGAGAGTTTAACACTCGAGAGCCCAGATGTCCGCCCGCAGATCAACAAAATGCTGGTTGATAATCGGAAACAGCTACTAGCGGCATCGTATCAGGCGATCGCTATGAATGAGGCGAAGATCGAGAATTTTCTGGCGAAGAAAGTTGTCGATAATCCAAACGAGCTGAGTGGTGCGAGACCGGCGGGAGCGGTGAACGCGAACACTTCTTCGAACGTCAATGCAAATACTACGGCGCCGTCTAACGCAAATGCTGCACCGGCGAATGCCAATGCAGCGGCAAATGCGAATGCGAAGCCTGATGCAAAGGCAGACAATAAAGAGCCGTCGAACGTTCCGGCCAATAAATAGCCTCGAAAGGGGTTTGATCGATCAGAGGTGAAAGGCAGAATTCATTTTTGCCTTTTACCTTTTTACTTTTTCTAACGATGCTTTTTAGACTTTCAGATGTATGGAAATCGTACGGCGGGACCGAGATACTTAAGGGTGTGTCGTTTCAGGTTAATCCGTCTGAAAAAGTCGGGTTAGTTGGGCGCAATGGTGCGGGCAAGACAACGGTATTCCGGCTCGTAATCGGTCAGGAAGCCCCCGATGACGGCGAAGTGATCAAGATGAACGGCCTAAAGCTGGGGCTGCTCGACCAGCATGTCGATTTTGGCGAAGCCGAGACCGTTCACACGGCCGCTCTCTCTGCGTTCAAAGAGATCCATGACATCGAGGCGGAAATGCGGCGTCTCGAGAAAGAGATGGAGACCGACCACTCGGAGGCGATACTTCATAAATACGCCGATCTGCAGACTGCGTTCGAGCACGCCGACGGGTTCTCATATGCTGCAAAAGCTGAAGCGGTTTTGCTCGGCATGGGTTTCGGGACAGAGTCGTGGGGCGAAGACGTCAGAACACTCTCCGGCGGGCAAAAGAACCGGCTCGGTATGGTGCGCCTTTTGCTTTCGTCGGCGGACGTTTTGCTTCTCGACGAACCAACGAATCATCTTGATGTCGATGCGGTTGAGTGGCTTGAGGAATTCCTAAAAACCTATGAAAAAACCTATGTTGTCATTAGTCATGACCGGTATTTCTTAGATCGTACGACCGATCGCGTGATCGAGATGGATCGCGGTTTAGCCGTGACATATAAAGGCAACTACTCAAAATATCTGGAGGAACGTGAACTCCGACGCGAGCAGCAAATACGCGAATACGAGAATCAGCAGCAGTTGATCAATAAGACGCAGGAATTTATCCGGAAAAACCTGGAAGGACAAAAGACCAAACAGGCTAAATCCCGCCGCACGTTGCTTGCAAGAATGGAGCGAATCGAGGCCGTAACCAGTGAGAAATCAGGTGGCAACTTCGGCCTTCGACAGGTCGAACGAACAGGCAACAACGTCTTGACTGCTGAGGATCTGATGATCGGTTATGGCGAAAAAGTCCTTGGTCGCGATATCAAATTCTCGCTCCATCGCGGCGATGCCCTCGGCATCATCGGCGGCAACGGCACCGGAAAGACCACGCTGGTAAAGACGATTCTCGGCAGCATCCGCGAACTCAGCGGCAAGATCCATTGGGGGACGAAGGTTAACATCGGTTACTACTCGCAGAATCTCGAGGGCTTGGAGCCGCGAAACGAGGTGATTCAAGAATTGCGGCGGGTTGCCCCGCCCGCCGACAACGGGACTCTCCGCGGCTTTCTGGCAAAGTTCCTGTTCATGGGCGAAGACGTTTTCAAACCCGTCTCGGCGCTTTCCGGCGGCGAAAAGGGTCGTCTCGCCCTTGCCAAGCTGATCTACTCCCAAAAAAACGTGCTTGTGCTCGACGAGCCGACCAATCACCTCGACATCCCGTCGCGCGAGTCGTTGGAAAACGCTCTTGAGGAATACGACGGCACGATCATCGCCGTCAGCCACGACCGCTTTTTCCTCGACAAGATCGCCAACCAGATGCTCTCGTTTGAAAGTGACGGCACTGTGCTGAACTACGACGGCAACTACACCGAATTTCATGACTGGAAACTCGCGGTTAATGCGGAACGCGGAACGCGGAATGCGGAGTCAACAAAAAGCTCCCTTCCTTACGCAAGAGGGATGGCCGACGGCCGGGGTGGTTCTCTCTCATCAGTATCCACGATGGGATCAAAAAAGGCGGAAACACGACCGGTAGGGAGTTCGTCTAACCTCTCCAAAAATCAACGCAATCAGTTAGAAAAACGCATCAAGCAGATCGAATCCGAACTCCCCGATCTCGAATTCGAAGCCGCTGAACTCACCCGTCAGATGTCCATACCCAACATCGCCTCCGACTACGCGCGCCTTGCCGAAGTCACCAAGAACCTATCCGAAACCGAAACTCGGATCAAATCTCTTTACGAAGAATGGGAATCAGCGGCGAATCAGCTAAATTAGTGCTCGTTTAAACCATTTAACGCGGTGACCGGGGTTTTTCCAAACGTTTACAGTCAATAACACCCCGAATATCCACGCAGAACCTGCGGGGAGCCTCTCAAAATTCGTCGAATAATATCACACTATCTGCGAGTTATCTCGCATTTTTACCGGCGAACCATGAGATTAACAATGAAAAGACGCCGATATTGAGATAGGAAGAATACTCGTCTTCGGCATAGTTATTGCACATTTAATGGACATGGATCGACCATCGGACGAACAATTGGCGTCAGCCGGGATTGGCCGGGCCGTTCTGTCCGACAATGCGATCTTCCGAATCCGTGGCCTATCAAAGGTCTATAAGATGGGCGATGTCGAGGTTCACGCATTGAATAATGTCGATCTAGATCTTTACGTTGGGGAACTCGCCGTATTTCTCGGGCCATCGGGAAGCGGTAAATCGACTTTGCTGAACATAATCGGTGGGCTTGACATTCCGACCACTGGCGAAGTTATCTACGCCGATCACGACCTGACGAAGGCCACCGACCGGCAGCTGACCGAATACAGGCGCGACCACGTCGGATTTGTCTTTCAGTTTTATAATTTGATCCCAAGCCTGACCGCACTCGAAAACGTCCAACTAATTACTGAGATCGCCGCAAACCCAATGCAGGCTCAGGACGCACTCGAGATAGTCGGGTTGGAGGAGAGAATGAATCATTTTCCGGCTCAGCTTTCAGGCGGCGAGCAGCAGCGGGTCGCGATCGCGCGCGCGATAGCCAAGCAACCCGACGTTCTACTCTGCGACGAGCCGACCGGAGCTCTCGACTATCAGACGGGAAAGATCGTACTCGAGGCGATCGAGCTTGTTAACCGCAAACTCGGCACGACGACGGCGGTGATCACGCATAACGTCTCGATAGGGCAAATGGCCGATCGGATCATTTACATCGGAAGCGGGCAGATCCTGTCGATTGATGAGAATGCGACGAAGGCGAGTCCTGCGGATCTTGTTTGGTGAACTATGCAGCGTGCACTCTTCAAAAAACTGCTACGTGATATTGTGCATCTTCGCGGCCAGATAATTGCCACCGCGTTGGTGGTAGCATGCGGCGTCGCATCGTTCGTATCGATGCGGAGCACGTATGACTCTCTCCTGATGACCCAGCAGAATTACTACTCAGAATATCGCTTTGGCGATGTATTCGCTCATCTGACGCGTGCTCCCGAAAGCATAGGGCCCGAATTGGAGCAAATCCCCGGCGTCGCTGCGGTTCAGACGAGGATCGTCGCAGAGTCGATACTCAATCTGCCGAATTTGCGTGAACCTGCCCAGGGCCGGATCGTGTCGATTCCGGAACGTGCGACGGCCATGCTCAATGACCTTCATCTGGTCCGCGGACGCTATATCGGGGCCGGGCGCCCGGACGAAGTGATAATCAGCGGGGCCTTCGCAGACGCGAACCGATTCGATCCCGGCGATTCTATCGAGGCCATCATAAACGGCCGGTCGCGACGCCTGACGATCGCCGGCATCGCCCTGTCCCCGGAATATATATATGAGATCAGGAGCGGTGATATTTTCCCGGACAACAGCCGATTCGGAATTATCTGGATGAATCAGGCGTCCGTCGGAGCCGCTTTCAATTTGGCCGGCGCTTTCAACGATGTTTCGTTGACGCTGGCTCCGGGCGCGCGTGAGGATGAGGTGATCGACTCGATCGACCGTGTTCTCAAGATCTACGGAGGAACCGGAGCTTACGGCCGTAACGATCAGCAATCGTACCGGTTCATCTCGAACGAATTTTCGCAGTTGCGAACGTTCGGTACGTTCTTGCCTCTAGTTTTTCTCGGTGTAACGGCATTTCTCCTTCATCTGGTCCTTTCTCGGCTGGTGAATACACAGCGGGAGCAGATCGGGCTGCTCAAGGCGTTTGGTTACACGAACTTCGAGATCGGACTACATTTCCTTAGTTTGGCCTTCGCGGCAGTTCTAGGCGGAATCGTACTGGGCGTTCTGCTCGGCATATGGATGGGCAGCGGAATGACGACGATGTATGCTGACTATTTCCGCTTTCCTATCCTGGAGTTTCGGGCCAGCCCGTCACTCGTCATATATTCAATCGTTATTACGATCGGGTCCGCCGCGATCGGAGCCGTGTCCGCGGTTCGGAAAGCTGTCCTGCTGCCGCCGGCCGAAGCAATGCGACCCGAGGCTCCCGCATCGTTCAAACCGGGTTTGCTGGAGCAAACAGGAATAAGAGAGTTCCTATCACCCGCAAACCGCATCGTCGTCCGGAACCTCTCGCGCCAGCCGGTGAAAGCGATGTTTGCGGTGTTCGGCATATCGATCGCGGCGGCGTTGCTGTTTACGGGTTTCTATTTCTTCGATGCGATCAACCGCATCGTCGAGGTGCAGTTCATGCAGGCGATCAGAGAGGACGCTGTCATTACGTTCAATGCGCCGCGGCCGCAGAATGCACGGCTCGCGCTGGATGATATTCCGGGTGTGCAGAGGGTCGAGACGTTTCGCGCGGTACCGACCCGAATGTCAGCCGAACACCGGTCGAGACGTGTTGGTCTGATCGGGGCCGAACCCGAAGCCACACTCCACCGCATCGTCGATCGAAACTCGAACGTGTTCCACGTGCCTCCGAGCGGTATCGTGCTGTCTGAGACGCTTGCCGACATTCTCGATGCTAGAATCGGCGACAGCATCACGGTGGAAGTGCTGGAGGGTTCGCGTCCGGTCCGGAAGATCAAGATCGTCGCAATAGTAGATGAGCTGATGGGAATGAACGCATATATGGACATCCGGGCATTGAACCGTCTGATGGACGAGGACGACGTTATCTCGGGAGCCTATCTGATGGTGGACTCGAAGCTCGAGGACGCGCTTTATGCGAGCCTGAAGCGAATGCCCGCAGTCGCCGGGGTCGGACTGCCCGGAGCTATCCTTAATAGCTTCAATGAAACATTCGCCAAAACGATCGGTATCTTTACGTTCGTCCTGGTGATATTCGCGAGCGCCATCGTCTTCGGAGTCGTCTATAATGCCGCCCGCATAGCACTGTCCGAACGTGGACGTGAGCTTGCATCGCTGCGGGTTCTTGGTTTTACGAAGAGCGAAATAGCAGTGATCCTTCTCAGCGAACACGCTTTTATAACGTTGTTGGCCATCCCGCTCGGATTCGCTGTCGGGCTCGTGCTCTGTGTGACTATGAATAATCTCGTTGACACCGAAATGCTGCGGCTGCCGTTGGTATTCAGTCAGCGGACCTTTCTTGTTACGGCGATCTTGGTCATTCTGGCGGCGGTGGTTTCGGGACTGCTCGTAACACTGCGGTTGCGAAGTCTCGATTTGATCGCGGTCCTGAAAACGAGGGAATAACGCAATGAACACGACTAAAAAACGAGGGATCTATTTAGGGGCGGCGGTTGTTATTGCCCTTTTGATCTTATGGGGATTGTTTCGGGAAACACCGGTGTCGGTCGAAACCGCCGTCAGTAAACGCGGGCCAATGATCGTAACCGTTGACGGCGAGGGCAAAACGCGGTTTCGCGTGAAACGCACGATCACTGCGCCGATCTCAGGAAAGATATCGCGGATAAAGCTTGCTGAGGGCGACAATATTCCGCACGACTATCCGATAACCGAGATCGATCCGAACCCGCCGCTGCAGCGCGCCCCGGATAAATACGACGAACGCCCAAATCTGTATGCGGCTAAGGTCTTTTCGCCCGTCAGCGGAAAGGTCCTGAGAGTTTTCCAAAAGAGCGAGGGTTATGTGTCGGCCGGAACGCCGCTGGTCGAGATCGGGGACCCTGCAAAGATCGAGATCGTCGTCGATATCCTCTCGACCGACGCTGTTCGGATACCGCCCGGGGCGGTAATGTTAATTGAAACCCCTGCGGCGACGGAACCCGTTCAGGCACGTGTTACCGTCATTGAACCACAAGCCGTCACAAAGGTATCGGCCCTCGGCGTCGAGGAACAGCGGGTCAATGTAATTGGCGGATTCCTGTCGAACGCACCGAAATTCGGTGACAATTTTCGCGTCGATATTCGCATCGTCGTCTGGGAGGCCGGCGCCGTCCTGACGATCCCGTCGAGCGCGCTGTTCCGTAATGGCGAGGACTGGAACGTATTCGTCGTCGAATCAGGCCGTGCCCGTCAGCGGAAAATAAGAGCCGGCCAACAAAACGCCGCTGACACCGAGATATTGGAGGGTCTGAACGAAGGCGAAACCGTCATTCTCCACCCGCCTAACCAACTGACCGACGCATCTAAAGTCAGCGTCCGTTAGCGAAGAGGATGATCTCGCCGCTGCGTTACGTCATCTGGAACGTGCCCATATACTTGGCCAGGCGAGTACGTTCGATCACACGCGAATTCACTGGCGGACGTTAAAACTGGGATTGAAGATGCGCTCTGCCAGTGAGATCTGGGGTCAGTTCATACGGAGCCGCGACCAAGACGCCGTTCGGCATTTACCCAAAAGGCAACTCCGGCGGAGCGAATGTTTGTTCTTCGAACCGATGCCTGTTCCTGACGACTTGCAGGAGATCGTCAATCAGGCGAAAATATAAATAAGTGAGAGGTTTCTGTTTCAGTTTTATCGTCTATCTCGTACTTCTCTTGGCACAGCCGTGCCATGACCTAACGTCGTTTAATATTTGTAATAGCCATCAAAATGCTGGTGTTGCTATCTGCGAACCTCCATCCGATCAACGTACCGCGACCGAGGAATGCTCGCCGTTCTGCAGTTGTTCGTGCTCGGGCAATATGATCGCATGCACGAGCGTCGAATTTACCTACGTTCCCAAACATCAAACCCTCGCAAATGAGTCGATCATTGCGAATTATAGCAATCCGCACCTTTCAATCTTCCAAACCCCGGTCTGGCAGCCACCAAAAGCATGATCCGAAGGCGTAGCTGCGCCGATTTTCGTTTTTTCCGTATACTTAATCAGATATTTGATGCGTCGACCGGTTTTCGCGTATTTGGAAATGCGTTCGACCGGTTCCACACGAGCCGATAATTTTATGGACGACCGAACAAGTTCCGGCGGTTCCGGGTTAAATGAAATGCTGCCGTACGCGGCCTGGACGATCGCTTTGCTTGCGATGGCCGGCAGCCTCTTTTTTAGCGAAGTGATGCAGCTGCCCCCGTGCGTGCTTTGCTGGTATCAGCGAATCGCTTCATATCCGCTCGTGCTGATCCTCGGGATCGGGATTCTGACACAAGACGCTCGAATGAAGATATACGGATTGCCGTTCGCTGTGATCGCTCTTGCGATAGCGGTCTATCACAACCTGCTTTACTACGGCTTCATACCGGAATCGATAACGCCTTGTACTGAGGGCGTGCCGTGCAATGCCGTTCAGATCGAATGGTTAGGCTTTATCACAATACCTTTTTTAGGGCTGGTGTCATTCGCCGCGATGGCAGCGTGCCTGCTTTTTTACAAACCAAAGGAAAAATAAGTTATGCGTAAAGAGATCATTATTTTGTTGGCTATCATCGCCCTCGTAATCGTCGCGGCCGTTATCGGCTCGAACTATTATCGAAGCTCAGTTCAGAAAGAATCCGTTGTTGGGACAGGCAATTCCGGGGGGAAACCAAAGATCACCCCGGAGCAGTTGGTTCGTCCCGACAGCCCGAGCATCGGACCCGCCGACGCGAAAGTAACTCTCGTCGAGTTTTACGATCCGGAATGCGAATCATGTGCGTCATTTGCACCCGTAGTTAAAAAGATCTTGAAGGAAAACGAGGGCAAGATCAGGTTCGTTACTCGTTATATGCCGCTTCATCCAAATTCGCTGACAGCGGCCAATTTTACCGAAGCTGCCGGCGAACAGGGTAAATTTTGGGAGGCTCAGGATATTCTTTTCAGGAAACAGCCGGAATGGGGAACGAAGCACGGTCCGCCGACCGCCGCACCGCCGCCAAATATCAAAGAGCTGTTCGATAAGTACGCCAAAGAACTTGGGCTCGATATGGACAAGGCCTCTGCCGCGATCAAGTCGAAAAAATTTGACGCGAAGATCGAGCAGGACCGCAAAGACGGCCAAGCTATCGGTGTCCGCCGGACGCCGACCTTTTTCGTCAATGGCCGCGAACTAGCCACGTTCGGCGAATCATATTTGCGTGCTCTGATCGACGAAGAAATGAAGAAATGAAGAAATAGGTAACCGCAAAACAAGCGAAAAGACACTCAAGAAAACTTCTTTTTAGTGTCTTTCCGCGCTGTTTACGGTTAAGATCTATTACGATTCAATTCTGTAATTCGGAGCTTCTTTTGTAATAATCACGTCGTGTACGTGCGATTCACGCAGGCCCGCGGATGTGATGCGAACGAATTGAGCTTTTGTTTGCAGGTCAGCGATCGATCGACAGCCGGTGTAGCCCATGCCGGAGCGAAGGCCGCCGACTAGCTGTGTGACCATCTCGGCGACAGTGCCTTTGTAGGCGACGCGGCCCTCGATACCTTCTGGGATGTATTTGGCGTCGGACAACGTGCTCTCCTGCGAGTAGCGGTCACTCGAACCCAGTCGCATCGCTCCGATCGAGCCCATGCCGCGATATGTTTTGAAATTACGCCCTTGAAAGAGAATGACCTCGCCCGGAGCCTCTTCGGTTCCGGCAAAGAGCGAGCCGATCATAACGGCGTCGGCACCGGCGGCGATGGCCTTGGCGACATCGCCTGAGAATTTGACACCGCCGTCGGCGATGATCGGAACACCGGTTCCAGTGGCTGCGGCTACAGATTCGACAATCGCGGTTATCTGCGGCACGCCCGCACCGGTAACAACTCGCGTCGTGCAGATCGAACCTGGGCCGATACCGATCTTAACAGCGTCAACTCCGGCGGAAATAAGAGCCTTAGTAGCCTCGGCGGTCGCGACATTTCCGGCAACAATCTCGATTTCAGGAAATTTCGACCGCACACTCTTAATTGCATTAATCACACGCGAACTGTGGCCGTGAGCGGTGTCGATGACGATCGCATCGACGCGGGAATTGACAAGGGCTTCGGCACGTTCGAGATAATCGCCGGTCGCTCCAATAGCGGCGGCACAACGCAGGCGGCCAAGCTCGTCCTTCGCGGCGAGAGGGAAGTTGATCGCCTTTTGAATATCTTTAACCGTTATGAGGCCCTTGAGCAGGCCGCCGTCGTCAACGACGAGTAGTTTCTCGATACGGTGCTTTTGCAGCTTGACCTTTGCCTCGTCGAGCGTAGTTCCGACCGGCACGGTTACGAGCGGCTGCGGTGTCATAATCTCGGAAACGGGGATGTCGAACCGCGTTTCAAACCGCAGATCACGATTCGTGATGATACCGACAAGCAGCCCCTTTTCATCGACGACGGGCACACCGCTGATCTTAAACCGGCTCATTATCGCCAGCGCATCCGAGACAAGCTTGTCCTGGTGGATCGTCACCGGATCGACGATCATTCCGGATTCGCTGCGTTTGACCTTATCGACCTCTTCGGCTTGCTGTTGGACGGAAAAATTCTTATGGATCACGCCGATGCCGCCTTGTTGGGCCAGCGCGATCGCTAAGCTTGCCTCAGTTACCGTATCCATCGCAGATGAACAAAGCGGTATGTTCAGGCTAATGTTTCGCGAAAACCGCGTCCGGGTGTCAGCCTCGCTCGGCAGAATCTCTGAATAGGCCGGAATGAGCATGACGTCGTCGAATGTCAGGCCTTCAATCATTTCTGTGATATTCATATCTAATTATAAACAAAAATGCCCGCAAGCAACTCGCGGACACCGGAAATATCGGTTTTCAATTTGCCACTACAGTGAATCATTCAGGTTTATTAACATTTCCGATCACAATAACCTTTCGCGCTGGCGACGGTTCCGGCGTTACAGCATTAACAGGATTTTGAGGAGTCGGCCTCGGTGCAAGATTGGCCGGTGCCCTCGGAGCAATGACCGGCGTTGGACGTGCCGCGATCGGAGCCGGCTGAGTATTTGTGGGTTCAACGTTGGCATTCGTATTTGCGTCGACATTTGCTGCGGGCACCTCCGTGGAAATGGCGCCGCTCGTCCAGATCTGTGAGATGTTGTCTTTATTGATCTCAAACTCGATTGCGTTTCGTTTTGGATTAAACGGAACCGCGGGTAACAAAATGGATTTCCCGTTGATCGTCAATTGGACCAATGTCGCCAGTGCTCGGGCATAGCTTAATTTAAGACTCTCTTTCGGTTCGAACAGAGCTGACGAGCCAGGCGTTATTACGTTGCTGCTCAACCTTCCATCGTTAGTTGCGGACAACGAGACGGGCTGGCTTAAGGCTTTGAATTCAACCTTTAGAGTGGCCATGTCAGGAACCTTTGACGGCATCGATTCAGCGTTGGCGTTTACCGGGGTATCGGTCGCGACGTTCGTAGACGGTTTCGGCGTACTATTTACGGCAACCTCATCCGCCGGTCTTCGCAAATAATTTACCAAAAACAATACGCCTGTCGTCATTAGTGCGAGGATTAAGACCGCAAGAATGATCGTCGGTGCCATGGATGCAGCCGATCTGTCGTCAGTGAGCACCTCCGGCCTGTAAGTTTTGAAGTCTTGAGGCTCGCTGCCTTCAACCTCAGAAAGCAGATGAGAATAGTCGAGCAGTGCCTCTTGCTCATTAAGGCCAACGAATTTTGCGTATGACTTGACGAAGCCTTTGTTGAAGATGCCGCCGGGCAGTATTCGATAATCGTCATTTTCGATCGACTCGAGATACGAGGACGATATGCGGGTCTGTTCAGAGACCTCGCTCAAGGTAAAGCCTCGCTCTTCACGGGCCTGCCGCAGTTTTTCACCAAGGGTTAGAGACATTTATAGAGTAATCGGGCGACGCGCGTAACTTAAAACGGCGTCCGTCTTTGACTTGAAATATAGCGTTCAACCGAGGAGATTGTCAATTGATTCGCAGAGATTTCACTGCTACAATTTGCCCGAGCCGTACAATCTTCGGTGCTTGCGTTTGGGCATTACGCCGGTCTTATTATAATATCGGTAGAGCATTACAAAAAGTGAGGAACAATCAATGAGTTTAGAGGCTTTGGGAATGGTCGAGACCAAGGGTTTTATTGGGGCGGTCGAGGCCGCCGATGCCATGGTAAAGGCTGCAAACGTTAAGCTTATCGGCAAAGAGTATATCGGCGCCGGGTACGTGACAATCTTTGTCCGGGGCGATGTCGGAGCCGTAAAAGCCGCGACCGATGCCGGAGCCGCCGCGGCCCGGCGTGTCGGCGAGCTGATCAGCGTCCACGTTATTCCGCGGCCACACGGAGAAGTCGAACGAGTTCTGCCGAAAGGTGGAGCCGTTGGCTATAGCCCCGATGAAAAGGCTTTACAGGGCGGCGGGAAGCAGCTTGGGGCCGGTAGCGCGACTTCGGCCACAACCGGATCGGCTGTGGCTAACAAGGGGAAAGTCAAATAGATAGCTGGCGGACCGGGCGTCTATAGCGTCGATGGATTGCTGTCGATCGATTTGTTCGCTGTTGGCTGAAATCTATATGGGTGATAGAGATCTGATTGCTCAACAGGAAGCACGCGACGCGGTTGAGGCCGCGTCGTTTGCCTTTCAGTCTGTTGCAAAGCTCGATCAGCAAAAGATCGATGCGATTTGCGAAGCAATGTCTCGAGTGGCGCTTGCCGAATCTGCGCGACTGGGCAAATTGGCGAATGAAGAAACGGGATTTGGTAAAGCGGAAGACAAAAAAGAAAAAAACCGGTTCGCAGCAGAAGATGTCTGGAATTACTTTCGCGATCTCAAGACCGTCGGAGTGGTCAATGAAACCGAGAGCATCGTTGAGATAGCGAGTCCGCGTGGTGTGGTCGCCGCAATTATTCCATCGACCAATCCCACCTCTACGGCTATCTATAAGATCATTATTGCGATCAAGTCTCGAAACACGATCGTACTTTCTCCCCATCCGGCGGCGGCGGGCTGTATCGCCGAAACCACTCGCGTGATGCGTGACGCCGCGATCAACGCGGGCCTTCCGGCAGACGCAATAATTTGCCTAAAAAATTCGACGATCGAAGGTACCGAAGCATTAATGAAGCACCGAAACACTGCCGTCATCCTGGCTACTGGCGGCACAGGTCTGGTGCGAGCGGCGTATTCCTCGGGCAAGCCGGCTTTTGGTGTCGGGCCGGGCAACGTGCCGGTGTTTATTGAGCGTTCGGCCATTGTCGAGAAGGCGGTCGCGGACATTT
The DNA here is from genome assembly GCA_036802885.1 of Pyrinomonadaceae bacterium. Taxonomy (GTDB): domain Bacteria; phylum Acidobacteriota; class Blastocatellia; order Pyrinomonadales; family Pyrinomonadaceae; genus OLB17. The sequence continues at coordinate 9,941 of DAIRVI010000013.1, read as the reverse complement.
TGACCGGGACGTGCTTTGATAACGGTACGATCTGCGCGTCCGAACAATCGGTGGTTGTTGACGCGCCAATCGAAGCTCAGGTGCGGGAACAATTTGGCAAACAGGGTGGACATTTTTTAGATCGATCCGACGCCGACGCCGTTGCGAAGATCTTGCTATCGCCGCAAAAAACCTTGAACGCCGCCATTGTCGGTAAGTCCGCTAAGTTTATCGCTGATCTCGCCGGGATCACGATTCCCGATGGTACGCGATGCCTGCTTGCGGATTGTGCCGGTGTCGGACGTGATCATCCGTGGTCGATCGAGAAATTATCGCCCACGCTTGCGTTTTTTGTGGCTGACGGCTTAGAGGCGGGGGCCAATCGTTGCCAGAAGATACTTCATTTTGGCGGCATGGGGCACACCGCCGGTATGCACACGCAGGATCGGGCGGCGGCAATCAGGTACGGGCAACAAATGCCTGCTGCGAGAGTTATTATCAATTCGCCCACGACCCACGGAGCGATCGGGTTTTCGACCGATCTTCCTCCGTCAATGACACTTGGCTGCGGTTCGTGGGGCGGGAATGTTACATCCGACAATATCTCGCCAATGCACCTTATGGACATAAAGCGCGTTGCGTTTGAGACAAAACCGGTGAATACCTGTTCGGCTCATACGGTTAATTTGGCCAAGGAGGTTTCGGCACAACCCAGACGAGCGAGTCGTGAGGAGATCGCCGCAATTGTGGATAGTTTTTTGAGTAAGAAAATTGCTGAAACACCTCCGCCTGAGGTTCAAAAACCAGAAATTCTGACCGAGGTTAAAGCGATCGTTCACGAAATCACACCTGAGAACGCCGTGCAAAAGCCGATTCCGCTTGAAACGGTCGATTTTGTGAGCGAGGATGATGTTCGCCGGGCAGTTGAGAATGGACAAAAGATATATATTTCAAAGAAGACGATCCTGACGCCTTCGGCGCGGGACTTAGGCGAAGAAAAGGACGTGTTTGCGACCATTTAATTTATGCCCGAAGCGATACTTAATCACGCGACTTGTAGCAACTGCGGCGTGGCTGTGCGCGAGCATACACAATACTGCTACAACTGCGGCAGCAGTGTGGCAGACGATTTAAAAGTCGAAACATCTCAAACCGCAGTATCAAACGGCTTACATAGCGCTAATGACGCCGAGTCAAGAGATGCTCTGGACGATCTTGCGAAAAGGCTAAAAGACGATGAGTTGACCAGCGACAAGCTGGCGAAGGCTGCGGCCCGGCGAAGGAAGGCTCGAGAGGGCCAACGCAAAACCGGACCTAAACAGGTGGTGTGGGAGCCGGTTGATGGTTTTTCGGCAGGGTTGATCATCCTCCTGGCAATCATGATTTTTGCAATCACCGCCTTGATAGTGTATTTGGTCGTACTTTGAGGATAAGGAGCATAAGAGTTGATAATTCCCATAGGCGTGTTCTTTTTGGCAATATTTATCGGAGCGGGCCTGCTTGCCTTGGCGATTGTTCTGCTTGCGAAGAAACGTAAGTAAAGATAATGTCCCGATGGTGGGATTTTAAGAGGAAACATATGGAAGCACTTGGAATGGTCGAATGTTTTGGCCTAGTTGCGATGATCGAGGCCGCGGATGCGATGGTTAAAGCTGCGAATGTTAAGCTGGTCGGCTACGAAAAGATCGATGCCGGACTTGTCACCGCAATCGTCCGCGGAGAGGTGGGAGCCGTCAAGGCTGCCGTCGATGCGGGAGCCGCCGCCGCCCGTAGGATCGGTACCGTTACCGCAATTCACATTATTCCGAGTCCGCATGACGAGGTTGACGAGGGAATTCCGGTTTTGCGGACAGGGGAAACGACCCGAAAGAAGATCTCCGGAACGGTGCCGGAAAGCTGATCTAAACGGCTAATTCGATAAAATTAAAGCGTAGAGTCAATATGACGACTCTACGCTTTTTTATTTAGTAGTTGAGTTAGAAAAAGTCCTAGGGGTTTTTCGTTACCGCAGCCGGTTTCTGAGTATTCTGCGGCGAACTACCGCCCTCAGCAGTCCGTCCCGCGCGTGTAATAGCTATTCGTTTTTCTTTATTCGGGCCGTCATCAACTGCAACTCTGATGCTACGGTACGTGCCATCACGCTTGTCGTTTGATGGAATGTAACCTATCGAATATTGCGTCCTCAACTCACTTGAGATCTCGCGCGCGATATTGGGTAGTTCTGCTGAGCTCTTCGGAAAATACGCTTTACCACCGGTTTCTGTCGCGATCCTCTCGAGAAAAGCCTTCGCTTTAGCCTGCGGGCTCTTGCTGATAAAACCGCCCTCTTTGCTAAGGTCGTCGACGAAGCCGACCACATAAATTTGAACCTCTGATTCCCGCAAAAGCTCGAACAACTGCTTCTCATTGTAATAACTGTTTCGGTCTTCGCCATCCGAAACCAAAACCAGAGCTCGTCGCTTCTTATCATCCGACTTTTGCGATTTTTCGTATTCGTCGACGTTCTCTACAGCAAGGTAGACGGCATCGATAATCGCGGTCTGACCGCCCTCAATGTAAAGATTGTCGAGAGCGTCAATAAGATCTGCTTTGTTAGGCGTGAAAGGCTGCTCGATCTCGATCTTGTCGCGACCTACGAATCTAATGACCATCGTTTCGTCGTCAGCCCGGTTTGTGTTCACCAGGATCTTGCCTGCTTCGACAACCTTATCTAATTGCTGCCGAAGCGAGCCCGAATTATCGATAACAAGTGCGTAGTTGGTAGGAACCTCGGACTTGGAGAAAAAGTCGATCTGCTGGAGCTTGCCGTCCTCGTATATCTTGAACTCTTTCTCCTGAATGTTGTTGATCGGGCGATTATTGCGGTCGATCACACGGACATTCAGATTCACGAGTTCAGTGTCGACCTTGATGATCTCGTCGGGATCATCGATCTTTGGCGGCGTCGGCGTAGCTGCCACCGGCGTGATGGATGGCGTCGGCGTTGGGGCCTTTACCTGTGCCAAAACATTGGAAGTATTTGTAGTGGTAAGTAAAAAACCAAAGACAAAAATGGATACAGAGAGAACAATTAGAATTCTTTTCATTTCAAACTGGCGAAAACCTAGCGATAAATAGTGTTCGGGGTGGCATAATAGCCTTCCCGCCCGCGAACCGTTAGACGCGGCAATCCCCGTGGGGGTTTGACCTTAGTTTTTACTTTACGCCATTTTCCGTCCGGCTGAAAGTCTTTCGGAATGTAACCAACCGAGTATTGATGCCGCAATTCGAGAGCGATCCGCTCAAATATCTCGTCCATTTCGACATCTGTCTGCGGATAAAACGATTTGCCGCCTGTTACAGAACTGATCTCGTCCAAAAACGCTTGTCCCTGCATTCCCAACGAACTAGCCGAATCCCCGCGGTCCATAATCCCGACTGAGTAAGTTACGACATCCGATTCTTTCATCAGTCGGCGAACCTCGCCAAAATTGTACCTTGAGGCATTGTCCTGACCGTCGCTGATAACGAGCAGTGCTCTTTTTTGATGACTTCCGCGGGTTACACGCTCGATGCCTAAATAAACGGCGTCGTACAGAGCCGTATCGTTTTTAGGCCGAACAAGAGTGAGTTTTCGGAGAACTGCGTCGCCGTCGCGGGTGCGGTCCATAAGCAATTGAGCACGGCTATTGAAGGCGATCAGGAAATATTCGTCGGACGGATGACTCGTAGCAATAAAACGTTCAAGCGCCTTGCGAGCCTTACCTATCTTCTCCCCGCTCATCGACCCGGATACATCAAACAAAATGCCGACCGATACCGGAGCATCGCTATCGCTGAAGAACGTGATCTCTTGCTCCTGATTATTGTCGATGATGGTGAATGCGCCCTTTTTAAGACCTGACACATACCGGCCGAAAGGGTCGGTTACTGTCAGAGTCAGTGTGACAAGATCGGTCTTGACCCGAACTGGTGAATCGGGGTCATCCGCGGGTGTTGGGGTTGGCTCTTGAGCCAAGATAGCCGGTGTTCCCAGTAGAACAAGCAACAGGGCGAAAAAAAAACGATTCAACCCGCGCTTAAAACTGAAACGCGGCAATTGTCTTAAGGCCATCATAAACCCTGTAAATATCTTACATTCTAAGGAATAGGTCAAAATTCCGCAAGATAGTTTTTGGATGTTCGCTGAATGACTATGGTTGTTTCGACTTAGTAACAATGCGGATAATATTTCGACGCAACAATTTAGGCGGATTCCCGTGTTATAATCCGAGGAGATTGTCGGGTTAATGCATGCGAATTCGTCGATTTGCCTGTTAGCGTTTGTTTTTATCCTTTCTGATTTATGACTGAATTCATTTGCCGATTAGGTACGCCGTCGGGCGAGGTCGTCACGCGGGTCGTCGAGGCGGACCAAGCGTCTGAGGTGCGCACCCGTCTAGAAAGCGAGGGGTTTCGTGTTTTTGCCATTTCGTCGGCTGAGGAGGGTCTCTCGGCGGTCCTTTCGCTTGGCGGCGGTAAAAAAGGTAAGGTAAAACAAGCCGATTTCCTTCTATTTAATCAACAACTTTCAGCATTATTGCGAGCCGGTATCCCGGTTTTGCAGTCAATTGGCCTATTAAAGACGCGTTCGGCTTCATCCAATCTTCGTATCGTTTTGGGCGATGTCGAAGAAAAGATCAAGAGCGGTGTTCCGCTATCTGAGGCCTTTGAAGCACAGGGAATTTTTCCAAAGATCTACACCGCCTCGATCCTCGCCGGCGAAAAAAGCGGTGCTCTAGACGATGTGTTGGCACGCTTCGTGACCTATCTAAAACGTAGCGTTACTATTTCCCGCAAGCTTCGCGGTGCCCTCGCCTATCCTGCATTTCTGCTGGTAGCCGCGACAATGATGGTTGGTTTTTTGACACTATATATCGTTCCGCGAATGTCTGACCTCTTTAAGAGTCTGAGCGCGAATCGAACCTTGCCGACGGTGACGCTCGTTGTACTGTGGTTTTCCAATGGCATCGTAAACAATATCCTTTGGCTTGGACCCCTCGTAATAGTCGTCGGCCTTGCGCTTTTTGCGTGGTTAAGAACAACGGGCGGTAAGCTGCTGTTGCACAAACTGCTGTTGAGAATACCAATCGCCGGCCAGTTGATCCGTAATATGGCGACCGCTCAGCTCGCGCGCTCGCTTTCAACGCTGCTCTCGGGCGGCATCACCGTTCCTGATTCGTGGGACATTTCATCCCAAGCGATCAATAATCTCGAGCTCCGCCGCCGTAGTCAGGGCGTTTCGCCGATGATCCGCGAAGGCCGTGAATTTACAGCGGCATTGGAAAATGCGAACTGGATGCCCGAACTCGGTCTCGATATGATCGGGATCGGCGAGAGATCAGGCAGCCTACGCGAAATGCTTGACGAAGTTGCGACGTTTTACGACGCCGAAGCAGAGGTGAGGCTGGAGCAATTTACGACGTTGCTCGAACCGCTGATCTTGCTATTTATGGCCGGCATCGTTGTGACCATTTTGCTTGCGATCTATCTGCCGATCATTCAAATGATCTCGGCAGGACCTGTTGGCGGACGAAAATAGAAAAAAAAACAGATGAGTGAACAAATTCAGACTGAAACAAAAACTTCATCCCCGAAAATCGAGCTTTCCGATTTTCTCGACAAAGAACCGCCGGAGGTAACCGAGGCCAAACAGCTGGCGCATCGTTACCGCATGCCGTTTATCGATCTGTTGCCGCCCGAGCAGCCATCACCGGTTGATCACGACGAATTGGCAAAAATCTCTGTTGATTTAATGCTTCGCAATCAGTTTGTGCCGCTGCGTCGCGACGGCAACAACCTTCACGCAGCTATGGCCGATCCGACAAATCTCGAGCGGCTTGATGAGTTAGAGAATGTCCTTAATGTGCGTATTGTGCCGTACGTCGCGACCGCTGGCGCGATCGACGTAGTTTTACGCAAAGGCGATTCGACCCAACGCGTGCTGCAAGAGGCCGCGTCGACTTTTAAGATCTCTCTCGTCAAGGAAACTGATCAGGGCGACGAGGTCCTCGATCTCGACCGTCTTGCGTCCGATTCGGATATGTCGCCGATCATCAAACTCGTCGACACTATTCTTTACAACGCAATGGAATCGCGTTCGTCGGATATTCACATCGAGACCCGCGAGCGTGATGTACAGGTTAAATTCCGTATCGACGGTGCGCTTTACGCAAAGGTCGATCCGATAGATATCTCATTCCATCAAACTCTGATCTCGCGTATCAAGGTCATGTCCGAGCTTGATATTGCCGAGCGCCGCATCCCGCAGGACGGCCGTTTTCGGGTGCGTTACAAGGGCCGCACGGTCGATTTCCGTGTCTCGATAATGCCGACGATCTACGGCGAAGATGCCGTTATCCGTATTCTGGATAAAGAACAGATCAACGAGAGTTTTAAGAGTCTAAATCTCGACGTAGTTGGATTTGACGACGAAGACGTACAGCGATTTCGGCTTTATATAAAGGAGCCTTATGGCATGGTCCTGGTCACGGGGCCAACAGGTTCCGGTAAAACGACTACGCTTTACGCGGCTCTCAACGAGATCCGTAATGAGGAAGACAAGATCATCACCATCGAAGATCCGGTCGAATATCAGCTAAACGGCATTGTGCAGATTCCCGTCAACGAGAAAAAGGGACTCACATTTGCTCGCGGCCTTCGTTCGATTCTACGACATGATCCGGACAAGATAATGGTCGGCGAAATTCGTGACGAGGAAACTGCACAGATCGCGATCCAGTCAGCATTAACGGGGCATCTTGTTTTCACGACGGTTCACGCCAATAACGTCATCGATGTTATCGGGCGATTCCTGAACATGGGCGTCGAGCCGTACAATTTTGTTTCCTCGCTTAACTGCGTTCTCGCTCAGCGCCTGGTACGTCTATTGTGCCCGACATGCAAACGTCCATACGAACCAACGGTCGAAGAATTACACGAATCCGGGTTGCGGGCGGAGGACGTGCCGGCCGGCCAGAAGTTTTTCCGAAGCGTTGGCTGCGATGCCTGTAACCACACCGGTTATCGAGGCCGGACGGCCATTCACGAACTGCTGGATATGTCGGATACGATCCGCGAAATGATCATCGAACGCCGTCCCGGATCCGAGATTCGCAGGCAAGCGGAAAAAGAAGGTCTGTCGTCCTTGCGTGAATCAGCCGTCAAGAAAGTATTTAACGGTGTTTCAACGCTGCACGAGATAAATCGAGTGACGTTTGTTGAGGAGATACGTTAAGTAGAGCCTCACCTGCCGTCAAAACAGCACCGCCGAGAAGAAAGAGGTCCTTTATCAAAAAGCCGCCAACCGCGGCTGGTACCGGCAACGGAAAACCTTCGACTGACGACCATGCTCCGGGCGTTGAGAACAAAAAGCTCAAGGTCGTCAAGGTCATGCCGATCGCGCCGATGCTTCCTAATGCGGACAGCTTTGGCGCAAAAGCACGCAGCCCGATCAATACGGCGAAAATGATCTCAGTCGTGCCGATCACATTTGAAACCGCCTGAACGCTGAGAGCGGAGTACATCCACGACATCAATGGGCTGTTTGAAACCAGCGGCTTAATGGCCTCGGCCTCGACCTGTGTGAACTTAAACGCGCCGAAGAAAAGCAATATTCCGACGAGTCCATAGCGCAAGATACCTGTGCCAACGTTGCTAAATTTCTTTCCAAAACGGTTGGTTAAAAGTGAAAAATTTGATTCGCCTAAATTTACGGCCGATGTTGCGATTGTGGTCATATTTTATCTCCCGAATATTCGGATAACCACTAGATCACGTCGCCGAAGTTGTTTATTCCACTGATGAAATCAAATAAGCTGCTTATAAACCGCCGGATCGACATTCCCGCCGCTGACAACCAAACACACTTTTTTTTCCGCAAACATGTCCTTTGCAGTTAAAACAGCGCCCAGCGAAAGAGCGCCCGTCGGTTCCGATTTGAGGTTGGCGAGATCGAAATAGAGCTTTACGGCTTTCGCGATCTCGGCATCGGGCACTTCGATAATTTCGCTCACACTGTCCTTTATGACCTGCCAATTGAGTTTGCCAAGTGATATCGTCCGGGCACCGTCGGCGATCGACATCGGTTCGGTCACATTCGGGAAGATATGACCGGCTTTCAGTGACCGGGCTGCATCATTGCCAAGCAGCGGTTCAGCCCCTAACACGTTTGTTGTCTTACCATTGCGGCATAAACCTGTGACGATACCTGAGATAAGACCGCCGCCGCCGACCGGCGAAATGATGATGTCAAAATCTCTCGCCGAAAGCTCGTCTCCTAACGAGGCATTTCCTTCGATCACAAACTTATCGTCATACGCACTTGCTAAATATGCGTCCGGCATTTCGGCTGCAAGCTGTGCAACGCGCTCGTTGCGGGCGATCTTTGCCGTATCGACAAGATCAACGGTCGCGCCGTATCCGCGTACGGCGTCAATCTTGACCTTGGCCGACGTGACCGGCATTACGACAGTACACTTCTTGCCCAAAAGTTTAGATGCGTATGCGAGCGCCTGGCCGAAATTGCCCGATGACGC
>DAIRVI010000013.1:0-1307 GCA_036802885.1 Pyrinomonadaceae bacterium | reverse complement strand
CATTTCGGAATGATCGGGCTCGGGACAATGGGCCGTAATTTTCTGCTTAATATCGCCGAGCACGGCATTAGCGGCGTTGGCTACGACCTCGACGCCGGCAAACGTGAACTCCTGCTTAAGGAAGGCGCCGGAATGCCCGTCGATGTCGGCAACGACCTCTCTGATTTCATTGCCAAACTTGAATCGCCGCGCAATATTATGATGCTCGTGCCGGCCGGCCCAATCGTAGATTCAGTTATTGCCGATCTCCTGCCCCATCTTGAGAAAGACGATCTCATCATCGATGGCGGAAATTCACATTTTTCCGATACCGACCGGCGAATAGCCGATCTCGAAGCGAAACGTGTCGGATTTATGGGCATCGGCGTAAGTGGCGGCGAGGAAGGCGCTCGTCACGGAGCGAGCATTATGCCCGGCGGACGCAAAGATCTTTATGACCGGATCGAGGCTACTCTGCAAGCCGTTTCGGCAAAGGTGAATGGCGAACCGTGTGTCGCCTATATGGGTGCGGGCTCGGCGGGGCACTTCGTCAAGATGGTCCACAATGGCATCGAATACGGAATGATGCAGCTGCTTTCCGAGACCTACGATTTCATGCAGCGTGTCCTGCGGATGGCAAACACCGAGATGCACCGGACATTTACCGAATGGAACGGCGGCGAGCTGAATTCGTTTCTTGTAGAGATCACTGGCGAGGTTTTGCGAAAGACCGATCCCGAAACCGGCAATCCGCTCGTCTCGATGATCCTCGACACTGCCGGCCAAAAAGGAACCGGTAAATGGACTTCGCAAGCGTCGATGGATTTTGGAGTTCCGATACCGACTATAGATGCTGCGGTCTCGATGCGTCAGATCTCGGCCCAAAAAGCGGTTCGAACTGAGGTCGCCGCGAAATATTTCGGAATGAGCACATCCGCAGACCAGAGCCATTCGCGAACCTCAGTCGGCGAGCTCGAAGACGCGCTTTTCTGTGCATTCATCCTAACTTACGCACAGGGAATGTCTTTGCTCCAAAAGGCGTCGATCGAAAACAAATACGGTCTCAATCTCGCCGAGATCGGCCGGATATGGCGTGGCGGATGCATAATCCGTTCCAAACTGCTCGAAACGATTCGCAAGGCTTACGCAACCGATCCGACGCTTGAGAACCTGATCCTCGACGCGTCTTTCGCTGACCTGCTCAATTCGCGAGTGAACTCGCTCCGTAAGGCCGTCGTTGCCTTCGACGAAAACGGCATTCCGTCGATGTGCTTTGCGTCGGCTCTGAATTACTTCGACGCGTTCCGGACTGAACGCCTGCCCGCCAA
>DAIRVI010000012.1:0-47767 GCA_036802885.1 Pyrinomonadaceae bacterium | reverse complement strand
GCGGGGCCAAGCGTCGCTTCGCCGACGCCGACCATCACACGGCACCCAAATAGCGTCCAGAAATCGTTCGCAAACGCCGTAAAACCCGAGAACAGGCTCCAAATGACCACGCCGATAGCGATCAGCCTTGTTCGCGAGCCGCGGTCCGCGATCCGCCCGAACGGAATACCGAGCACCGTGTAGAAAATGACAAATGATGTCGTCCCGAGCAACGCAAGCTGTGTGTCGCTGAACGCCATCTCCTTCTTTATCAATGGGAAGAGAATGTAGATGATCGTTCGGTCCAGAAAATTCAGGACGTAAATGACCATTAAAAGCGCAAGCGCGTACCATGAATAGGCCGGTGTTTTTTGCGTTTCGTCTGACATTTTGATTTACGGCAGGATCATTACAACAGCCTCACCCCTTAACGTCGGCTCGCCGTTTTGATTTGTGCAGACGGTTTCGAGGGTGACGATGCCCCGGTCCTCGCGAATGTCGGTGATCGTACCGGTAGCCGTAACTGTATCGCCAAGATAAACCGGCGCGATGAACTTCATTGTCTGTGAAAGATAGACTATCTTTCGCTCCTTGAATTCATTGCCGAGCACAGCCGAGATATACGCGCCGCTCAACATTCCATGAGCTATACGCCGGCCAAAACGGGTAGACTTTGCGAATTCCTCGTCGAGGTGGATCGGGTTATAGTCGCCAGAAACCTCGGCAAATTTGCGTATCACATCGTCCGTGACCTCGCGGGTGGTCGAAAAGGTGTCGCCGATCTTCACATCCATATCTGTTTCCTTCTATTTTGCTAAAAACGCCATTACCGTTTTGTTAAAATCCGCTGCTTTCTCAAACTGCGGCACATGGCCGCACGAGTCAAATAAGATTAGCTCCGAGCCGACAATTCCCTTGTTAAACGTGTAAGCGTCGGCCACCGGCAGCAGGCCGTCCTGTTTGCCCCATATGACGAGGGTCGGCTTTTTGATCTCGCCGAGGCGGTCGTTAAGAAAATCCTCTTTTCGCTTGATGGATTCGATAAGGCTGTTGATTGTGCCACCGTCACCGGCCGCGACCCTGGCGGTCAGAAACTGATCGACCAGCAGCTCGTTATTCTGAAGCGCGGGGTTGGCAAAGATGAGCTTCAAATTCGCGCGAATTTCGTCCCTGGTCGAATTATTCAATTGATAGATCCGAGCATCGCTAAAGTCCGACGGAACGATGCCGGCGGCGTCGGCCAGCACTATCTTTTCAACACGATTCGGGTATTTGATCGTCATAAGTGCGGCAACCCAGCCGCCCATCGAATTGCCGACCAGCGAGGCCCTGTCGATCTTAAGTTCCGACATGAATTTATCGAGAAAGTCGACGTAAGTCCCTACGCGGTATTTCAAAAGCGGCTTATCAGATTTGCCGAAACCGACCTGATCGAGAGCGATCACGCGGTGATTAGCTGCAAAAGCCGTAATGTTCGTCTGCCAGTTCCCGATGCTCCCGCCGAGGCCGTGAAGGAATATCACCGTCGGCTTTGCCGGATCGCCAAGCTCGACGTAGTTGATCTTCGCACCGAAAACGACCACCGATTTGTCCGGCAAAGCCTGCGAAAAAGCGGCAGCCGAGAAGGCGAATATGATCGATACAAGTGCGAATAAGTATTTGCTAGTTTTCATACATCTTCTCCAAAGTATCCTTGTAATTTGCGGCAACAATATTCCGCTTGACCTTCATTGTGGGCGTGATCTCGTCGCGCTCGACAGAGAAGTCGTATTCGAGGATCACGAACCGTTTGATCTGTTCCGAACTGGAAACTCTTGCATTTGCGCTTGCGACTGCTTGATCTACAAGCCCTTCGATCCGCTCGCGGCACATCGACGCCGCCTCGTTCACATTGATCGTTATCAAAGCGACGCAATAGCTTCGCCCGTCACCATAAAGGAAGCAATGACTGATCAAATGTGATTCTTTGACGTAGTTTTCGACAAGCGCCGGAGCTACATTCTTCCCGTTTGAGAGTACAATGATCTCTTTTTTACGGCCCGTGATCTTGAGGAAACCGTCCACATCGAGTTCACCGAGATCGCCTGTTTTCAGCCAGTCGGCATCATCGAACATCTCAGCCGTTTTTTCAGGTTCCTTATAGTAACCCGAAAACATCATCTCGCTTTTGACCAAGATCTCGCCGTCCTCCGCGATCCGAACCTCGCACATTGGCATCGGTTTGCCGACGGTGCCGAATTTGTGTTCGGTTGCCGTGTTGAACGCGACGCAGATATTCTCGGTCAGGCCGTAAGCCTGCAAGATCGGCAATCCGTGACGCGAATAAAAATCGGCGATCTCCAGCGGCAGCGGTGCGCCGCCCGAGGTCAGCAACCGAACGTTCCCACCGAAAGCGGCTTTCAACTCTTCGTTTCCAGCCGCGGGATCGGCGGCGACCTTTGCGTGGATCTTTTCAAAGAACCGCGGCAGGGAAGCGAATACCGTCGGTTTGACCTCGAACATGTATTCGTACAGCTTACTTAGATCATCAACAAAATACGCCGGCGTGCCGCTGTAAAGCCGATTGTAAATGCCTGAGATCCGTTCTGCGACATGGCATCCCGGCAAATACGAAAGCGCCACATCCGTCTCAAATATAGGGACGGACCGCCGTAGCGATTCGACGCTGTTCAGAATGTACTTATGCGACAACATCGCTCCCTTCGGCTGCCCCGTCGTGCCCGAGGTGTAGACCATGATCGCGGTGTCATCTGGTCGAGCAGCACGTCCGATGCGAGCAACTTGTGTAAGAAGTTCGTTCCGTCTTGACCGTCCAAACTCGATAACTTCGTCGAACCTCGATACCGGAATTTCATCCACCGTAAAGCTCTTGAAGATAATCCCTTTCTTTTCGCTTCGAACCAATTCCACGGAGCGGTCTTGTGGTTCGCCAATGATGAAAATCTCTTTCAGTTTCGGGTACGCTTCGTTAGTGTCACCAATTTTCTCAACCTGATCGTCATTTTCGACTAATAGAAACTCGGCCTCCGAATGGTTGATTATGTAATGAGCTTGCTCCGTCGAACTCGTCGGATAGATCCCAACCCCAACGCCGCCAGCCGCGATCACCGCAATATCGCAAATCGTCCATTCCGGCACATTGCCGGCGAGGATCGCAACACTCGAACCCTTTGTCAGACCTTTGGCGAATAACGCGCACGCGAGATCGTTAACCTTGTCCTCAAATTCGCCCCAGGTCTGAGCCGTCCAGCCGTCGCCGTCCCGTGTGTAGAACACGCTACGGTCGCGATATCTGTCGCATTGTGCACGGAAGAGGCTGTAAATATTGGGGTACTGCATCTAGAAAAATACTAATACTTCATCGCCAAACACGCCATGTTGAGGCCGCCGCCCGAAGCACAGAGAACGACGTTGTCGCCGCGTTTCAGCTTTCCGGCCGCCAATGCGTCGTGAAACACCATCGGAATACACGCCGAGCCCGTGTAACCCCATTTGTCCATTATCGTGTGCGTCTTATCGTACGGGATCTCCATATTCTCCATTACTAGTTTTATCGTCGAAAGATTAACCTGAGTCCAGAGATATAGATCGACGTCCGACCGTTTCATTTCTGCTTTAGCGAGCACGTCATCAACTATCTTCGGCCAGCCGTAAATGTTGACCTCGGGCGGATATTTTTTGGCGAAACGCAAGTGATTAAAATTGCCGCCGTCTAGAACCTCTTGAGTGATCGGCTCTTTCGTGCCGCCCGCGAAAATGCCCATAAAATCGTGATAACTTCCGTCGGCGACGAGTTTTGAAGCGAGAAAATGCTTTTCGCCCTCGAACGCTCGAAGCACCATCGCTCCGGCACCGTCGGCGAAAAGCGTGGAGGTTTTCTTGTCCTTCCAGTCGATGAATTTGCTCATCGCATAACAGCCGACGATAAGTACGTTCTTGTAACTATGGTCCGCGATAATGTATTTAAAGGCCGCGTCAAGTGTCGTAACAAATCCGGCGCACGCGCAGTTAATGTCAAAAGTCCCTGCATTTACCGCTCCGATCCGCTCCTGAACAACGACCGAGGTTGCCGGCGAAATGTATTCGGGCGTGTCCGTTGCGAGCAGGATCAGATCGAGGTCGGACGCGTGCAATCTCGAGTTTTCAAGTGCGGCGAACGCGGCATGTGTCGCTAGATCCGCCGAGCTTTCATCGTCTGCAGCAATGTGCCGCTCGGAAATGCCGACGATGTTAGTCACAAATTCGTCGATGTCCACGCCGAGGTTGTGGCTGAGCTCTGCGTTTGTCAATATTTTTTCGGGCACATAAATGCCGGTTCCGATAATTCTGGCGTCTCTCATAATTAGCCGCTAATGAAGTCTGAAACAATTCTATTAAATTCCGACGCATTCTCGATAAAAAACATATGGCTTCCGTTCTTGATCACATTCAATTCGGCATTTGGTATTTTTGCCGCCAAATTTAACGAATTCTGCATCGGGACGAGATTGTCACGGTCGCCGGTGATAACTAGGGTTTTGTTTTTGATCTCGCCGAGCCTTGCGTCGACGTCGAACGAGAAAGCGGTTTGCAATTGTGCGACATAGGTTTCGTCGGCAACTTCATTGTTCTCTCGGAGATGACATACCTGCTCGACCGTTTCTTCGTGGGCCCTATGAAATTCTTCGGTAAAAGCGGGCCGGAAGAACGTCCGGATCTGCTCGCCGAGCGGGCGTTCGGGGTCGCGTGTAAATGAACGGAGTATTTCGATGTCAGGACTGACATGACTTTTGCCGCCCGCGGTCGTGCAAGCCATGATTAGTTTGTCCACCTTGTCGGGAAATCTCAAGGCAAATTCCAAAGCGACAAAGCCCCCAAAACTGGCCCCGAGGATATTTGCCCTTTCGATCCTAAGCTCATCAAGCAAAGCCGCGACGTCATCGACGAATGTACTTAACGACGGTTCAATTTCGGTATTTAACGGAGATCGGCCGATCCCGCGAGGGTCATAGGTGACCAAACGGAGATCGTTGGCCAGGCCTGTTTGGCAAAACCAGCTCCATATCCCGGAGGCAAACCCCGGGATCAGAATGAGCGATTCACCAGTGCCCGCCATTTCGTAATAGATCGATGCGCCGGAGGAATTCAGTGTGGACATCTAAATGCGTTTCCCTTCGGTCCAGTTGCGAAAGGGCGGGGAACTAATGTTCGCCGCCCTACAACGAGTCTAGAAACTCAGCTTGAATGCCAGTTGAATAACACGCGGGCCGGTGCTTGCGCGTTCGATGCGGCCAAAGTTCGCGGCCGCGATGTTGTTGTTCGGATTGGCATAGTTCACCCAGTTGAATGCGTTGAAGAACTCCGTCCTGAACTCAGCACGTACGCCCTCGGTGATCGGAATGAGCTTGATGAACGAGATGTCCACGTTTTTCTGGCCCGGACCTGTAAGTAAGTTGCGAGGCGTGTTGCCGAACGGGGCGTTGCGATCGAAACCAGCATTCGTCGGTGCGGCGGTTCCCGACGAACAGGCGGTGGTCGGGCAAGAGTTGACGAACGCCGCGGTGTTAAAGAACCCGTTGATCCGGTTCGTCATGCTTCCCGTGGTGTAGTAGCTCCCGCTGAACGCCGTATTGAAGTTCGCCCGCTGCACCGTCTGAGCACCGTTTTCTGAAACGATCGAGAACGGCAGTCCCGTTTGAACTACGGCGATGGCTGCGATCTGCCAGTTGTTGAGCAATCCTCGCAGAAACGAATTATCGTAACCACGCTTAGGCAGAGCATACACCCCGCTCACGACAAACCGCTGGTCGCGGTTGAAGTCAGAGGGGCCGTAGTTTGTCCGCCAGTTAAGCTGATCGCCCGAGACGTTCTGCAGCTCGTTGAGGGCCGTTCCCGAGTAATAGTCATACGATTTGCCATATGTGTAAGCAGCGAGGAACTGCAGCCCGCTTGAAAAACGCTTGCTGATCGATGCCTGAAGTGAGTCGTATTTTGACTCACCAGTCGTTTGGATCTGCTGGACGCCCCCCGTCACATTCTTATTCGCCGAGATCACCGTCGTCGGAAATCGCGTCGTGAATGAGTTGGAGGTAGAGTTATAGATGGGCTGATTAAGCGTGATCATATGCATCAACGAGCGGCCGCGATTACCGACATAGCCAACATCGAGCACATAACTATTTCCGATCTCCCACTGTACTCCGCCGTTGAACTGATGGATCAGCGGGGTCTTTAGATTTGGATCTACAAAAACGCCCGCAATCGGCACGCCAACTAGCGGGTTTGCTATGCCTGAGATCGGGGACGGGATGGTTGCCGCCACAGGAAAAGCCGATGGTGGAGGTATGTTCACGAATGGGTTTGCAAACGTTTGCCCTGCACCGGGCAAACCTACTCCCAAAGCAAAGTACGGAAAGTTGAACAATTGTGTATTCGCAAATCGGGTGGACATACGGTCGTAGTAAACCCCATATCCGCCGCGTGCCACAAGTCCGTGGGACCTACTCAGTTGGTAAGCAAATCCGATGCGAGGCGCAAGATTGTTTTTATCGGTCGGCACGAGTGTCTTTGGCCCTTGTGGGACGCCGGCAAGGGTTCCGCCCGCCGCCTGGACAAAACCATTAGGCGGAGCAGCCGGTGTCGCGGTCGTACCGATGACCGCCGAGTCAGGCACAAAGTTGACGAGACGTCCATTCTCCTCAGCCGGCAAGCCGTAATAGTCGTATCGCAGGCCAAAATTTACGGTCATACGGTCTGATACTTTCCAGTCGTCCTGCACCCAAAAGTTTGTGTCTTTTATATGAAACGCGCGGTCAAACACTCCTGATCCGATCAGGCTCGTGCTGGTAAATATGCTGCCGCCCTGAAGGAATGCGGAAAAGCTGGGAAAGTTGATCTGGCCGCGCGAAAAGGCGTTGAAATAAAATTTCACGCTCGACGCACGATACTCGCCGCCAAAACGCAGACGGTGAGCGCCGGTCGTCCATGAAACAGTGTCCCCAAAGGTATGTGCACTGATCCTGGACGACTGGTCAGCAAGTGTTCCCGAACCAAAGAAGAAAGCCGAATCCGTACCGAGAACACGGATCGTCGGGGCCCCGGGATAGAGGCTCGCGAGTGGGCTCGTAATACCGAGTTGAGCCGAAGTGAATGGTTCCTCTGGAACGCTGGTTACCAAGAGCCGGTTAAATCCGTAGCGGACCTGATTTACAATGTTCGGCGAGAAAACATAAGTGTCGGTCAGTGAATACAGCTTTTGCTGGATCGTTAGGTCTCCGCCAAACCCAATTAGCTGGCGTTCACCGTTGCCAAGGCCTGCAAAATTGTAGTTTGCCTGTTTTGTCGGATTGTCAGCCAAAAATATCTTTGCCGCGAGATTGTGACGGCTGTTAAAGATAAAATCGCCATTTGCGTTGAACTGATTTTCTCGAAATGTAGAAATACCGGACTGCGGAACAGTCACCGCGGCCAGGGGCGTTGCCGTTGTCGCCAGGCCGGACGATGGGATTGCAAAGCCGCCGCCCGGAAGTCGAGCATTCAGAATATTTACCGCGACCGGATTGATCGTCCCAATTGCGAGTCCGAATGTCGCGGCGAGACCGGCCGCCGTGCGATTGTCGTCGCGAAGACCCGCTGGAACCGCCGGCGAGGTCAGGCTGTTTGTCAGCGAGACACCGTTCCGTTCGCGCGTTCCCTGATAGGAACCAAAAAAGAAAACCCGATCCCGGACTACGCGGCCGCCTAGCGTGCCGCCAAACTGGTTACGCGTCGAGACAGGTTTCGCCAGGCCGCGAGCCTTTATGAATGGCTCGTTGGCATTCAGAGCCTTATTACGGAGAAATTCATAGACGTTGCCGTGAAATTCGTTGCCGCCGCTTCGGGTTACGGCCTCAATGCTGCCGCCTGAGTTGCGGCCGTTCGACGCATCGTAAAGCGATGTTTGGACAATGAACTCCTGGAGGCTGTCAGTCGCGGGTACCGCGATGTTCGGAGTCGAATTTGTGCCGACCGAGTTGGCATCAATGCCGTTGATCTTAACGTTGTTCGAAGTCGTTCGCTGGCCGTTGACACTGATCACCGCGTCGCCGCGTCCCAGGTCGGTACTGTTTGTGACCGATGATTGTGCACCGGGCGAGAGGGCAAGCAGTTGTTGAAAATTTCTCGACGGTAGCGGGAGTTGTCGGATCGATTCGCCGGTCAGGGTTCGGCCGTTCTGCGAGGTCTCGGTCTGTATTACCGGACCGTCAACAATGACCGTTACCTCGCCGCCGGAAACCGCCAGTTGAGCGTCAAGCGTGGTCGATTGGGCGATATTGACCGCAGCGGTGGCCTTATAGGCTTGAAATCCTGTCGTTTTTATCTCAATCGAGTAAGTGCCCGCGGGCAGAAGTGAAACCGTAAATACGCCGTCGCCATTGGTCGTGGTTTCGCGGCTGAAATTCGTAGCGGCGTTAGTTACCGTAACTGCAGCCCCTGAGACGACCGCTCCGTTTGCGTCGGTCACCGTACCACTGATTTGGCCGGTTCCGCCCTGGCCCAACATTGTTCCTGCCACGAGCAGCAGGCTGCATACTATCGTAAAAACTCTCATTTGAAACATTTTGCCTCCGATTAAAATAAAAATGAACGTCCGTTTTTGATTTTTGCAATTTAGAACGGCAAAATCGCGTCGGTCAGCTTATCCGCTGAATGTCGTATTTGCCGTCTTTTTAAATCTCGCCAAACTGTCTTCGCTTAACGTCCCGTACGCGAAGATCTTCGTCAAACAATTCAAGGCCTGCTCGTCATCCAGGCCAAGATGGCGATTTCCGCCAAAAAGCTTTTCTACTAAAAAATAATTAAAGAACTGCATATATGCCGCGGTGAACGCCATAGCAGCGTCAACACCCGTCCTCAGGTCGCCGCGAGCCTCGGCTTCAGCGAATTTCTGACCAAACATCTTCCGAAACCGATCGGTGATGCCATCAAACATCTTCCGAAAATGACGGTTTTGAAATTCCAAAACGTCAATATACATCAACAGCCAGAAGTCGGAGTGTTCATTGACCAATTTGCCGACACTTACGCCTAACTGTCGCAGGCTTGCAGGCTCCATCGGTTCGTCTATCTCAGCGAAGATCGTTTTTAGATGCTCATCGATCACCGTCAGATACCGGTCAATTATAGATTCAAGTATCGACTCCTTCGTCGGGTAATAGTTGTACAAATTACCTAACGACACCCCGGCACGTCTGGTTATGTCACGCATCGTCGTGGCGTGAAACCCCTGTTTAATAAAAAGCTCACGCGCCGCATCTTCGATAGTGTCCTTTTTTCCACGGATCGCGGCTTCGCTGAGTTTTGGCATAAATAAAAACGGACGCTCGTATTTTTTATGACAATACTAGCCGCTTGTCAACAGCAAATTGAAGAAAATTATTCGGGCGCTGTGCGATCGGAATGAGAAAGCTCGCTGTATACGGCATTTATCGCACCGCCGACCATTAAAGCGGACGCAGTCAGATACAACCACAACATCATTATTATCACAGCACCGAGCGATCCGTAAGCTTTGTTATAGGTGTTGAAATAGCCCAAATAAACTCTAAACACCGTCGTCAAAACTATCCACAGGAAGATTGCCACGATCGAGCCGGGCGTGATCCATATCCACTGAAACTCACGGAAATCGGGTAACAGGTTGTATATAACTTCGCAGGCAAAAAGCATCGCGATCAATATTGATATCCACTGAATTGCGGTGAGGACCAACGGCGATGTTACCTCAAGTCCGACACTCGCCAAGCCTATTTGAACCAACTGCCAGCCGTAGAATACGATCGCCAAAACGAGTGCGGCTAAGATGGTTACCACGAACGTCAGAGCTAGCGATTGCAGCTTTGTGCTCCACCACGAACGCGTTTCCCTTAGTCTATACACTGAATTTAATGCGTTTCTTATCGCGTCCACGCCGGCGGATGCAGACCAAAGTGTGACGATTAAACCCAGAGTCAACTTCCCGCCAGTACTGTTTGCAACGATTTCCTCGATGGTTTTCCGGACCAGGTCAAAGACCGAGGACGGCATGATCTGCCGCAGATAGGCAAACAACTCGTTTCTAAGCCCGTCGGAGGATTCGAGAAGTAGGCCGAGCAAGCTGACCAGAAAATAAAGCAGCGGGAATATAGCAAACGAAAAATAAAACGCAACCTGAGCCGCGTGGCTTAAGATATCAGCGTCAAACGACCGCTCGTAGAGCCGAACAAAGAACTTTTTCCAGTCGAATGCGGTAAACGCTTTCATTATTTATCGAAGGGGCGCGATCATATCAGCTTTTTGTCCCTGATGACCCAATGTAAATTCGTCGAACCCGGGGGGAAATACCGCAAGTGATCTCATACGAGATGGTACCGATCGCGTTTGCGAGTTCGGCGGCGGAAATCGTATTTCCATCTTCACCACCGATCAGGAACACTTCCTCGTCCCCGGTCAGGCCCGGAACGTCCGTTACGTCTAGCAGCGTCCAATCCATCGAGATCCGCCCAACCACGGGCACTAACTGGCCATTTACAACGGCTCTGCCTTTATTGGAAAGCCCCCGCGGATAGCCATCTGCGTAACCGATCGGCACGAGAGCGATCTTTGAGTCGCGTTTTGTGACGAATGTACGCCCGTAGCCCAGGCTTTCGCCGGCCGCGATCTGTTTTATGTTAGCGATACGCGAACGCAATGACAGTACCGGCTTAAGATCGGGCCTTTCCGTTTCCGGCGACAAAATATCGTCCAAAAGCCCGTACAAGGCTCCGCCGAGCCGCACCATATTGCCGAGCGAGGTTGGATGTACGATCGCACCGGGAGAATTAGCAAGATCGATCCATTCAGGGTTGTGTCCGGCGACGCGGAACACATTGCGGGCGTCCTCAAAACGGGCGATCTGTAGATTTGTAAAATCGTTTTCCGCCGGATCCTCCGCCGCCGCAAAATGCGTCAATAGGCCGGTAACCTTCAGGTTACTCAGGGGTTTGAGTTCTTGAGCAAAAGCGGCAGCCTCGCTATGACTGACCCCAACACGTCCCATTCCGGTATCTATCTTGATATGAACATCGATCGTCAAGTCCCTTTCGGAGGCAAATTCGGCAAGTCGAGTTGCCGCCTTGAGAGAATACAAAACGGGCGTAAGACGATATTCGACCAGTAATACTTCCTGCCCGGGCCAAAACGACCCTAGACAGAGAATAGGAGCCTTAATCCCTGCCTCGCGAAGCTCAACGCCTTCTTCCGGAATCGCAACACCAAACCAATCTACACCCTCCGTCTCAAGCCGCAGAGCGCAGGCTAAAGCTCCGTGACCATAAGCGTCGGCCTTGACGACGGCCAGATATTTGACGTCGGATCCGATAAATTCTTTTGCCGAGTGAAAATTAAAGGCGAGGGTGTCGAGATCGATGAAGGCTTGAGTCGGACGCGTTTCGGTTTGTAAGGTCATCGTGATTAATCAAATACACGAGCTATGAGCTGTAAAATACTGATAATACATATGTTAGCGACTACTTCGGGCAGACAGTTAATACGACTCGTTTCGTATCAAAGCGGGATATTTCCGTGCTTTTTCGGCGGGTTCGAATCGCGTTTATTTTGCAGAAGCGAAAGGGCACGGATCAGCTTCGGACGAGTGTATTTTGGCTCAATGACCTCGTCAATATATCCGTGCTCTGCGGCGACATACGGATTGGCAAACTTGTTTTCAAACTCCGCGATCTTATCGTGACGATAGGCTTCGTCGTTTTTCGCGATCTCGCGTTTAAACAATACGCCGACAGCTCCCTCGGCGCCCATAACGGCTATCTCAGCAGTCGGATAAGCAAAGTTAATATCCGTTCGGATATGTTTTGATGCCATGACGCAATACGCACCGCCATACGCCTTTCGTGTGATAACGGTGATCTTTGGCACCGTCGCTTCGGCAAACGCGTAAAGAAGCTTGGCCCCGTGCCGAATAATGCCCTGATGCTCCTGATTTATGCCGGGCAGAAAACCGGGAACGTCCTCAAATGTGATCAGCGGAATGTTAAAGCAATCGCAAAAACGCACAAAGCGGGCGGCTTTAACGGACGCATCGATATCCAAAACTCCTGCAAGATAGGCCGGCTGATTAGCCACAATTCCGACCGAGTATCCGCCCAGACGCGCGAAACCCACAACGATGTTCGGCGCGAAATGTTCGTGAACCTCAAAAAAATATCCTTCATCGACGACATTGTGCACGATATCGCGGATATCATAGGGCTGGGTCGGAGCCTCCGGCACCATTGAATTCAGCTTTTCGTCGGTGCGGTCGACCGGATCGTTCGTCGTTACAAAAGGCGGAGCTTCCAGGTTGTTTGATGGGATGAAAGACAACAGCTCCCGGGTCAGGCGCAACGCGTGTTCATCAGAATCCGCAGCAAAATGAGCGACGCCGGATTTGACGTTATGTGTCATCGCACCACCGAGTTCATCTTTGGTAACGTCCTCGTGCGTCACAGTTTTGATCACATCCGGCCCGGTGATAAACATATACGACGTGTCTTTTACCATCAGGTTAAAGTCCGTGATAGCCGGCGAATAGACCGCGCCGCCGGCGCACGGGCCGAGAATGCAGCTGATCTGTGGGATAACGCCGCTCGACAACACATTGCGAAGAAAGATGTCTGCGTAGCCGGCTAACGAAACGACGCCCTCCTGAATACGGGCGCCGCCTGAATCGTTAAGCCCGATTACCGGAGCGCCGGTTTTGAGGGCCATGTCCATTACCTTGCATATCTTTTGGGCGTGAGTTTCCGACAGGGAACCGCCAAAAACAGTAAAATCCTGTGCAAAAACAAAAACCTCACGACCATCGACGAGGCCGTGGCCCGTGATCACGCCGTCGCCAGGGAATTGCTGCTCGTCCATCCCAAAATCGGTCGAGCGATGAACAACAAATTTATCAAACTCCTCGAAACTATCATCGTCCAGAAAGAATTCGACCCGCTCGCGAGCCGTCATCTTGCCAGCGGCCTTTTGTTTATCGAGCCGGGCTTTTCCACCGCCTTCCTCGGCAATGTGGGATCTTTCCTTCAAAAGTTCGATCTTGCTTTTGGTTTTCGATTCGGGCTTCATAACGCATAAGTTTAGCGATTTTGCGGCCTTTTTCAAAACTCCCTCATAAATGATTAAATTGGAACAAGTGATGAACGAGATCGAAAAAATATCGAGCCGCGATAACCAGCGTCTGGTCAATGCACGCAAAGTCAGGGATGGAAAGGTTGCGGATCAGATCTTCATTGAAGGGCGACGACTGGTCGCGGAGGCTTTGCGTTCAGATATCGCCGTTGATACGTGTTTTGTCGCCAAGGGTTTTAGCGACAGGGAACTGCTTGCCGCGGCGGCGCAAAAGGCGGCCGCAATGGCCGAGGTTCGTGAAAGCCTATTCGATTCGATTGCGGATACCAGTAACCCGCAGGGCATTATCCTAATCGCGAAAAGACCGGAAACCTCCTTCAAACTCATCGAAGCAAATTTGAGTGTCGCCGCGTTGCCAATCGTCGTCTTTCTTTCTCAGATCAATAACCCGTCGAATTTGGGAGCGATATTCCGTACGGCGGAAGCGGCAGGCGTAGCGGGTGTCGTTGTTTCAGGTAATTCGGCGGATGTATTTTCGCCAAAGGCTTTGAGGGCGGCAATGGGTTCGAGCTTTCGTCTGCCGGTTTGGCAAAGTGTTGGTTTAAAAGAAATATTGACCTGGGCCGCAGAAAAGCATTTAACCACCACCGCAGCCGACCGCTCGGCCCCGACGACGTATACGGAAATTAACTGGACGAAACCGAGGCTTTTAATATTTGGCTCAGAGGCTCACGGACTGAGTTCGTCCGAACTTGCGATGATCGATGAGCAGGTCAGTATACCGATGGCAAACCAAACCGAGAGCCTTAATCTTGCGGTAGCCGCCGGCGTAATCCTCTTCGAAGCGAGACGACAAAATTCCGTCGCTTAACGATTCGAATTTGCCGCGTTCGAATTCGTCGACCTGACAGCCTCAAACTCCTTCTTCAAATTAGTTTGAATCGTAGTGTCGTTCGTCACGGCGATCGCGATTGCGATATCGTCAGCAAGAACTCGCGCATTTGTCGGGTCGGCATCCGTTAGCCGACTCCGCGCCTCTGAAAACGACGTCCTCGCCTTTGGATAGTCGCCCGTAAGCATATAGGCCCTTCCCAGCAGGTAATGATCCTCACTATCCTGCGGATCACCGCCAAATTTCGCGATGTAGCCGGCTGGATCCTTGTCCACGTTTCGACGATTTTCTTCGAAAGCACTTAGCGGAATATTCGCCGTCTTCATTTCAGATATTGGCGGATTACTCGTGTTGGAACTTGGCGGTGCCAAGAAAAAGTGGTAAAAACCGAGACCAACAAGGCCGCCGATCAGGAGCATTCCTATGGCGAAGCCTACCTTGCCCAACACACTGGGTTTTTCGTCGAGGTAAACAGCCGATTTCGAATCGCCAAACATCCCAAATGTATCGGCTTGTGCTGGTGGAGCGGCACCAAAATCCATAACTGCGGGTAATGCAGCTTCGGGTTCAGGAGTTTTCACCTTTTCGTCGTCAAACAGTGAGATCAACTCCTCTTCCGGCTCCGCGTCGTCCGCGGTTGTCGGGGTCAAAGGCGGCATTTCCTCGCCACTGACTCCGAGCTCAAGCAGCTCATCAGCGTCATCGTTAACCGCAACGCTCTCAAACGGGGAACGGGCAGACGCGAGAGTTGTTTCCTCGACCTCGGCAAATGGCTTAGCATCGGAGCCAAACGTTCCCGCCCTGTTTCGGGTTGCGGCCGAATCCGACGATACCCTTACAACCACCGCAGTGAGATTATCCTCTGCGCCGCGCTCGTAACACAGGCTTCTTAGATAATCGCAAACCTCGGCCGGAGCTCCGCCAAATGTAAGTACTCCTTTGATCTCATCGTCGCTAACGTGCCGTGTAATACCATCTGAGCAAATCAAAAAGGCCGTCCCGGGCTCAATCATAATGGTCTTGATATCAACCAAAACCGACGGCTCAGCACCCAACGCCCGACTAATGATATTGCGGCTCGGATGATTTTCGGCCTGCTCCTCAGTCATTCGGCCGGCCCGCACCTCCTCGGCAACCATCGAATGGTCGTCGGTTTCAGGAAATAGCTTTCCGTCACGGTCGACGCGGTAGAGGCGCGAATCACCGACATGGCCGATCGTGGCGATGTTGCCGGCGAGGTGCAGAGCGACAACCGTGGTTGCCATGTTCGATAGCTGAGGCAGTTCGTGGGCCATCTGATATATCGCCGCGTTCGCCCTCTGGATCGCTTCGCCCATTACGTCGTCGGCATCAACGCCATCTTTTCGATTGGTGAACGCTTCGCCTAAAATCTCCATTGCCATTTGCGAAGCCACCTCGCCGGCCTGTGCTCCGCCGACTCCATCCGCAACCGCGAAAAGTCCGCACTGCTCCATTTCGAGATACGAGTCTTCGTTTTGTGGCCGTTTTTCGCTCAAGCCTCGATCGCTAATTGCTCCTGATGAAATACGAAAGCTGTTATCCATTTACTTTTCTCCAAGTTAAGGTCGCAACCTATAAAATATTTGAAGTGAACAAGTTATACATATATTGCTAAGATGTTGCCTGAAGTTGGTCTTTTTGCCGGTCTACACTATTCCGATGTGAAAAAGCCATCAACATTCCAAGCATTATGAAGCTCGTTATCAAACTGAAACCACCGTGGCTGACAAAAGGTAACGTTATGCCGGTCATAGGCAGAGCACGCGTGATACCGCCTATGTTGACAAGCGCCTGAAACCCAATAAACGCCGCCAATCCGGCCGCGCATAACTTACTAAACATATCACGCGAATCACGAGCAGTTCTAACCCCGGCGGCAACAAATACAATCACGGCAAAGGTTACCAACAAACCGCCAAAAAGTCCAAGTTCTTCGGCCAACGCGGCAAAGATATAATCAGAGTCGGCAACGGGTATTAGCTCCGGGTATCCGAGTCCGAGACCTCGACCCGTCGTACCGCCTGATGCTAAACCAAATGTGGCTTGTGCCGGCTGGAATGCTAACACGTCGAACCACGCGTCGACATTGATCGTTTTTTGAAGATCGGGGTCGTCGGCCAGCATCTGCGGCAGATTTGGGTCTTTTTCGACGACTTTTTTATAGTAATCGTTATAGTCATCCTTCCACCACGATGTCTCGGGTGTCGGCGGGTTAAAGCCGTCGAGCCATAGATGAAAGCGCTGTTGAATCCTGTCCGGCAAGATCGATTTAACAGGCGACGCGAGCGTAGGCAGAAGCGGTATCTTCTCCTGGGTGCTCACCGGCAGGGCTCCAACAACCAAAACCGAGACGGCTAGCAAAACGCTGCCAACCAGAACGAACCGCTGTGAAAACCGCCGAACCGCTACGAGATAGAGTGTCGCGTAGACGGCGCTAAAGACCATCATTTGACCGAAGTCTTTTAGGACAAAGAACGGTAAAAAGGGAAGGATAGCCATGAAGATAAGAGGTAACGCGTCTTTTGCACGTGGAACGCCCCAATAAGTGCGTGCCAGATTCTTGTAAAGGACCGCCAGGATCGCCGCAAAACCTATAAGGAATGGTATTTTTGCCAGTTCCCATGGCGTAAGATTGCTGCCGAACTTTCCCCCATTTGACCAGATTGCCGCAATAAACAACGGACCCAATGTAACTAAAACGATCAGAAAACCATTGCGCTGCAAGAGCTCAAGAATGTCATTGCGGCGAAGCAGCATAAATGCAGCGATCAACCCAATAATTCCAAGTATGGGGTTGATCGTTTTGCCGGACAGTAAAACATCAGAAAGGTCTTCGGTCGATGGTCGGGGCGTTTCTGAAGAAAGATCGACCGGCGACGGCGGTGTCGCTGGCAAGCCCATTATCCTCTTTTTATCGGCGGAATAATTCTCCTGAATATAATGCAGTTGGAGAACTTTGATCTTTTGCTGTCTTGCCTCTGCTTTGTCCCGTCGCGAAGTATATTCCGGATCGCTGAAAAGCCTATACTGAACGGTTAAGCCGATCGAGAAAAGCAAAATTGCGGTGGTATAGATGGTCCAATTTCCCTCAAACTTAATAAATAGCTTTAATATAATAGGGATAAATGCAAGCAGCGAAAGGAGTACAAGGTTTCTAGCGGCAGTCACACCGGACGTCTCATATCCGCGGATCAGACCAGCGTAATAAATAGAATAGTGAGCTATACTCGTTATAAAAACGATCAGGATCAGAATGAAGAAATGTGATGATGTCCTGTTTTTCACTTATCAACCGTGACCTATCTGCCCTTTTTCGCCGGAGGCTTTTGCGCCGGAGCTTGCGGCTTGTATTGAGTACCTAAAAGACCAAGATCGCGGGCTTTGAGTATTACATTAGCCGCGATCGGTGCGGCAGTTCTGGCGCCGTAACCTCCGCCCTCCACGACGACGGCAATAGCAACCTGCGGCCGTTCAAGCGGAGCGATCGTTATAAACCAGCTATCGGTCCGGTCGTACATTTGGGGCACTTTGTACTCCTCCCATTCCCCATTGGCGTTCTTACGGCGTTTGGTAATGGTCTTTAGCTTTCCATTCGCGTCGTATTCCGGAGCGAGTTTTTCCGCCGTCCCCGTCTTTCCGCCAGTTCTAATACCTGTGCCGGCAAGTTTAGCTGAGATGACAGTCCCGGTCCCGCCTGGTTCTTCGGTAACGGTTGACATGATCGCCCGAATCGCAGCGGCCTGGGGTGCCGACAAAACCTGAGCGAAAGCCTGCGGCGGTTGGTCCGCCTCGATCCTCGGCTTCATTAATTTACCTTCCATATTTCCGGCCGTTGCGGCAATCAATGCCATCTGAAACGGCGTGATCTGACCAGCATAACCCTGCCCCATCCCTTCGAGCCCGAGGTCGTAAAGCGAAATTTCTTTACCGGTCACAATTGCAGATTGCTGCGGAGCGATCGAATTTGCGACACGCAGCGTGGTCGTGTTCCAAATATTAGGGAAGAAACGTTGTAGAAGAGCATCTTCGGGAGCATCAACTGCTGCAATTCCCAATAGGTTAGCGGTTTCACGGAGGCGTTCACGCCCGAGTTCGATCGCCAGCTGCGCAAAATATTGATTGCTCGATACTTTGTACGCGAACGTAATGTCCTTTTCCTGACATCCGCCATCGCACGCACCAGAAACCGTACCATCCGGCTGCAGCTTCTGCGTTGCATCAACGATTGGACGTGATCCTCGTGACGGCCTGAAACCATCCGCATAACTGGCAAACACGGCGTTTTGTTTTCCGGCTCGAAATGCCGAGATCATCGTAAACGTCTTAAAGGTCGAGCCGGGAGCGTAAAATTCGCGGGTTGCCCGATTGAGCAACGGCTTGTCCCGTTTATTTGCCTCGAGTTTTAGATAATTTTCGAGCGATTGAGCCTGGTCTAAACTAAACGATGGATTCGAATACATTGCCAAAAGGTCACCGTTTTGAGGATTTAGCACGACGATCGCCCCGGTCTTGCCTTCGAGTTGATTCTCCAGATACGCTTGCAGATCACGGTCAATCGTTACGCGAACGTCGCTCTGCTCATCCTGCGGCTTTTTGATCCTTGTAAAGACATCCCACGCCTCGGGCATCGGATCCGTTTGTTTTTTATATAAGGTCCGCTCGAGCCCAGGGGTGCCTCGCTCCGTACCCAGCAAATGTGCCATTGCCTTTTCAAGCGCAAAGCCGCGGACTATATCGCCACTTTGATCAAGTTTGTAATACGCGAGGGAACTGGCAAGATTACCCGATCGGTCTAACATCCACCCGCGCAGGCTTGCGGCGGTCGTGCGGCGATTTCGAAGGTCCTTATAGCTCACGGCCTGAAACTGCTCGTTATTTTCATCGGCGAAATACGTCCAGTAGACCTGAAAGCCATAGATTGACAGAGCGATGACCACGAAAAATACTAGCCAAATACGCAGACTTCGATTTGCGACTGTTTGGGTCAGCCTGCTGGAAACGGCTGCCGGCAGATCTTGCTCGAAAACGAACTTTGTACGCCGAAAATTATCAAAAAAAGTAATAATGAGAAAGCCGATGAGAACCCCCACGCCGATTAAATAAAGGATGGTCAATCCGGCGGGCGTACGTTCGAGAACCTGACCGCCGAATAGGTTTTCGGGCTTCCATTTCTCCCAGTCGATAAGTATTAGAACTAAAAAACTCATCGGGTTTTATCGGATCCGGAGTTGTCGTCATCGTCGTCGTCGGCGATTTTATCCGTTTTAGAACTCCCGCCTATTTCGCTTGTCGCTTCTGGTTGTTCAATCTCGAACGTATCGTCCGGCATTCGATGAGAATTGGGTTCCTTCGTCGGGGTCTCCGCTGCGACGCGACTTTTGAATTCAAGGCCATCGATCGACGTACTATCCGCCTGAGACTCATTATCGGGCATTGAATCAGGATCAGCAGCGGGCGGCTGCGGAATATGTTCAAATACCGCATCGACGATTCCAAACTTAACCCTGTCACCCTCGACAAGACGCGTTGCCTTACCGTACGCAATACGCTGATCATTTACGAAAGTTCCGTTGGTCGAGCCGGTGTCCGCGACGGACAGCTGGCCCGCGGCATCAGCTATAAGTGAGGCGTGTATTTTCGACACGCTCGCATCATCAATAACGAGGTCATTGCCACCCGTCCGTCCGATCGAGAGACTGCGTCCAGCAGGGAACTCAAGGCGTTTTTCATTTTTTACACCCTTAAGCTCGAATCTTGCAACAAAAGTATTACCGGTCGCGACCGGATTAGGCGAAACTTCCGAAATCGCTGCTTTCACATTTATTGCGGGGATGGTGACATTCAGCTCGGCTTCATGCTCCTCATCTGCAAATTTCTCAAAACTAGCAAAGAGTTTGACGCCCTCCGTAAAATAGTCGGGAGTTACCTCTATATGTAGCGGAGCGTACGTGTAGTAAAGAGAATCGTTTATATGATCGGCCGCTGCGGTGAGCAGCTCCTGTTCGAGCCGGGCAAGGCCATCGTCGCCATCGGTCGAAAACTTATCCCACTGCATTTTCAGCTTAATATTGTGTGGAACAACTTTACCCTTGTCGGGAATTTCCTTTGCCTCGGAGTCGAGAAGCTTTTTTAGACGTTCGATCAGTTCGCTTGTTGCGAGACTGCTTGACGGTATCCATTTCCGGCCAGTAAGTCGGTCAAGAGTGTCGCCGATCTTTGTGAGAGCGCCACGCATCAGCCAATCCGCCGAAAAGCCTTTTTTCGAAAGTGGCGTTATGTCAGTCATTTAGCGGTCGGCCAATTAGAAAATCTATTTAAAAAAGCTACTGTAATTCTAGCCGAAATCGAAAGCAAAGAAAAGTATTTCAAATTATTGCTTTTCTTTTGTTGAACAGTGTAAAATATATTTGGAAAGTGTTGTGCATTTCCTCTTTCCTATACCAGTGTCTCCTTATGTGGAGCAGATGTATTAGGAAAGAGGCGTAGCAGACACAAGGTAAAACTATGAAAAACAGACAATATCCTGAAGCAAAGGCCGGGTCGGGATTTTCGATCATAGAGCTCTTGGTGGTCCTTGGTGTCA
The DNA here is from genome assembly GCA_036802885.1 of Pyrinomonadaceae bacterium. GTDB lineage: Bacteria > Acidobacteriota > Blastocatellia > Pyrinomonadales > Pyrinomonadaceae > OLB17. The sequence continues at coordinate 27,191 of DAIRVI010000012.1, read as the reverse complement.
TTGGGATCTTATCGGCGATCTCAATTCCTTATATTTACAGCTACAAAAAGCTTTATAAATCGGAAGATCAGACGATAAGGGTGATCGACATTATGCGTGAGGCGTCGCAGCTTGCACTTAATAAGCGGCGAACGATGCGCGTTGAGATCGACCTAACAGCAAATGCCATCTTGATCATTGATGAGGCGGGAGCGGCGCCCGATTTTCAGATTAAGAAGGTCCCCCTTGAAATGACCAAGGAACTTCGGATCGACGTTATACCGGCAACTGTCGCCAGACCAAATCCGCCAAATTACAACGACATAACCTTTGCGGCAGACGCGATAGGCCATCTTGAGGGAGCGACCGCGGTTATAGGAAATTCGGTATGGGCGGCGCGGTTTCGCAGCGACGGTTCGGTTGTTAACGCGGCAAACGTTCCTATTAGCGCGACGATATACTGTTGGCCGCCAGTAACGCCCGGAAGCACAACTGCCAGAAATAAGAACGAGATACGCGCAATTACCTTGTTTGGGGGCAGCGGCGCTATTCGATACTGGAAATATAACGGCACGACATTTGTTGCGAATCAATAACGTAGGGGAAAAATTATGAACGGGAAGAACGAAAACGGTTTCTCTTATATTGATGTGATGATAGCGCTTGTGATCCTGATGGTTGGGATCCTCGCACTGTTGTCGGGGCTTTCCGGATCGGTACTCCAGTCGCGCGGTCACGCACGCCAGCTTGTGGCAAAACAGATCGCCACATCAACGATGGAATCCATTATGTCGGTAAAAGAGACTGACCCGGCTCGTATGGGATGGATCGCGGTAGGCAACGTCGGGACAAATCCTGATGCAGGCGGCGTCAATCGGGGTATCTTTTTAACAGGTTTCCAGCCTGTTTTACCTGATGCGGGAGCAGACGAGGTGATCGGGACCGCTGACGACACCGGAACCGCTGTCGAAGGGTTTCAACGTCGGATCGCGATAACGGATATTTGCGATCCGGACCGGCCGTCATCGATATGTACGCCGCCCGGGACAGCTGCTATTCGAATGAGATCAATTGTAATTACGATCACTTATTTCGTTGGAACCATTCAACGGCAAGAAGTATTGACGACTGTTTTGACAGATTATGAGGCCTAGAGGTTGAGGTTGATTCATGCACAATATCAGAATTTCCAAAATTGCAGACAAATTCGAAAACGCTAATCAGCAGCGAGGTTTTTCAATAGTAGAGCTATTGGTTTCAATGGTCATCTTTATGGTGGTAACCGGATCGATCTGGGGCGTGTTGCGCGTTGCCCGACAGAGCCGTTCGGTTGTTAGCGAGCAGGTTGCGTTAGCCAAAAATCTTCGCGTCGGCATCAATCTGATCGGCCGCGATACCTACAATGCCGGGTTTGGTTATCCATTGCTTAATACTGTTGTGCTGCCTGACAACAGAGTATCGAGTCTGCTGGGAATTCCAAACGACCCGGATACCGTACGAGATACAATTCCTCCGATCATTGCCGGAAACAACATTACTCTTAACACCTTTAACACCACGGCCGGCGTCAGGACCGATCAGGTTACGTTTCTTTTTAAAGATTCAACATTCAACCTGGTTGCCGGGGTCTCACAGCCTTTGAATATTAACGCCGCAACTACTACGGGCGGGGGAATCGACGAGATCGTACCGCTCTCCGGGTCCAACGCAGCTTGTCGCGTTAATGACATTTACTTGATATCAGGAAACACGGGTTCCACTTTGGGCCTCGCAACCGCTCTAAACGGAGCCAACGCGGTTCAGTTCTCAAACGGTGACATACTCGGTTTTAACCAAACAGGGACCAGCGGTCCGCTCAGGGCGATCACGATCCCGGCAAGTATGCAGCGCGTTTTGATGACAACCTATTTTGTTACGCCTGACGGGACCCTGACACGACGTGAGTTCGCAAATGCCCCGGTAGCTGTTCCCGCCGTTGCGTTTGTCGACGAGCCACTTGTCTACGGCGTCGAGAACTTTCAGATCCAATACGTTATGGATGATGGAACGCTTAGCGATAACCCGGCCGCTGGCCCCGACGGTGTTGCAGGCACTGCTGACGATACGCAAGCCAATCTGGCGGCTGTCCGGCAGATTCGTTACACGATAAATGTCAGATCGAACGAATTGGATTCGACCGGAGTACCGTACCGCGAGACGATGACGTCGACTTTTAGTACGCGGAATCTGGGTTACGATGCAAATTGATAGAAACATAGGGCAAAGTAAAATGAAGACACGAATAAATAACCACAACGACATTTCCAACACGACCATTTACACCAGTGAACGAGGATCAGCGATCGTAATATCTTTATTCGTCCTCGCCCTCATAACTGTCTTTGTTGTATTCGCGCTTACTCGGTCGTCGGCCGAGGCAGCTGCGACGGGGAATGAAACGGCGGAAGGAAAGACTTTCTACGCGGCGCAGGGGAGTCTGGAAATGATGACTCGAAACTTCAATAAGAAATTTGAGGTTAGCCTAAGACCAACCACGGCAGATTTTAATGACGTTAGAAATGCAACGGTTCCTGGTCTTTCAATCGCGGCTGGCGGCGATTATACGTTTACTCAAGAGGTTGATCAAACAACGAATAACCAACCGGTTGTTCTTTCAGGCGGACCATTCAGCGGCCTTTACGCTAAGCGAGATAACTGGCGCCTTCGGACCACTGCCACAAATAGGTCTGGAACGCAGGTCCAGCTTACTCGCAATATTTTGAACAATCTGGTGCCCATCTTCCAGTTCGGCATTTTCTACGACGATAGTCTCGAATTTCACCCCGGACCACGATTTGACTTCGGCGGCCGCGTGCATTCGAACGGCTCACTTTTTCTACAGGCAGGTACCGGCGTCTATTTCTCGTCAAAAGTCTCGACGGCAAATTTCATTTACACGGATACTTCGAAAAATGGCAGTATCTGGAGTACCTGGGACGATAATGTATTTATCAAGAATGCATCCGGCGCTTATGTTCAGCTTCAATACAATATGGGGAGCGTTCAGTCGGCTGTAAACGGGGCTCCTGTTACGTCCAATCCACCTCCTTCCGTGCCAAACCCGGTGGCCTACAACCGGGCGTCTTGGCCGGCTAACAGGGCTTTGTTTGACGGTAACCTCATTGCAAACTCAAAGCCGCTCCAGTTGCCGCTCAAGCTTAACAGCGATAATACAAGCCAAAATCTCGGCCTTATCGAGGTTATCAAGCGCGGAAAAAAGGTCGGTGACATGTGGAATGACGGAACGGGCACGGTTGCAGCCCCAAATATCATTCCGGTTACGGCTGCAAAATCTGACGACGCGATAACCGCCGCGGAGCGATATTACAACAAGACCGGTATTCGCGTGTCGCTGGCTGACTCAAAGGCAAAATTGCCGGGCTGTGCCACGGCGACTGCGGGAACTCGCTGCGGGATCCGTCTCGACGGTGACGCTGGTGGGCAAACGATCGGCGCGGTTGCCGGAGCTAGGGGCTATCAGCCAAAGCCGATGGTTGACGGATACCAGGCAACCGAGATCAATGGTGAGCGATTTTGGCTCAATATCCCGAATCGCGAGGCGTGGATCAAGGTTGAAACCGTAATATACAACGCAGTTACAGAGGTTTACGACACAGTTGATATTACCGAGGAAATTCTTAGTCTGGGCGTAACGGAAGAGGCGCCAAGGATCACGACCGGAAATACTTTTAGCATTACTACACCCGGCTACGGCACGGGCGTAAGAAACGACAGCCGTTCGGTGATCAAACTTCAGCGGTTCATGTTTGGCGGCTCGGCGGTTCCCACGACTGCTAATATTATGCAGAGCGCAACATTCGGCGGTGTAATCCAGAACTACGTAGTTTCTGCGACGAGACCGGCCGCTCCAGCCGGAAGCACATGCGCGTCAGGCGGAACCACGCCCGCAAATAATGGGACATTTCCGAACGGGATCGCGGGTGACAACCCGGCTCATTGGAAAACCGCAACGAGCAGCTTGTTCCCCGGGATACTCGGATGCGTCGTTCCATTTCCAATTAATATGTTCGACACTCGAGAGGGCCTATACAACGACACCTCGACTGTGTTTGATCCGTTGGCTACCTACGGCACAAATGTTCCTTTGGCCGGTGTAATGAGCATGGTAGACATCGATGTTGCAAACCTAAAGAAGTTTCTTGATGGCAATTTCGACGCAAATATGCCGGCAATTCCCGGCACTCCATTTTACGTTGCCAATAACCGTGCTCTTCAGTCCACCGACATTCCGCAACAGGACAATGGTGTTCCGAAGAAGGGCGGGTGGGTGTTTTACGTGTCGGATCGCCGCGGAGACTTCGATTTTGATGGCGAATACGACATGGAGGACGTTTACGGCAATAATGACGGGATCCTCCAGATTGGTGAGGACCTCAACGGTAACGCGACACTTCAAGGTGATTACACGAACGAAGCTCCAAGATACACGGGTGCGGGTAGCAACGTAGCGCCGGATATTGCTGCGGTCCTTGAACATAAACACTATCGTCGGGGTGTCCGGTTGATAAACGCCCAGACGATTCCCGGAATTTACGACATTGCGACGCCAACGAACACCAGGGGCTTTACGGTGGCGTCGGAAAATGGCATATACGTCAAGGGTAACTATAATGCTACGGGAATCACTTCGGTCGGAACCCCAACGCCGTCTACCAATTACCTACCGCTTAGTACAAGTTCCGCGGACGTCCCGGCATCGATTGCGGGTGATGCGATAACAATTCTTTCGAATTCATGGCAGGATTCGTGGAGTTTCTCCGCTCCGTTCAATCTCGGATCCCGGGTTGCAAGCGAGACTCACACCCGCTTCGCAATGCTTTCGGGCGATACGATAACGAGTCTGAGCGGCACGCCAAACCAGGGAGGCGGCGATCTGAGGATGAACGGAGGCGTTCATAATTTCAAGCGTTTTCTCGAGAACTGGGGCGGTACTCGTCTGAATTACAGCGGTTCGCTGATCAATCTCTTCAACTCGCATAACAACAATGCGCCATTCAAATGCTGCAATAACGTCTATTCGCCACCCACCCGAAATTGGGTGTTCGATGCGTCGTTTTTGGATGTAAACCGTTTGCCGCCCGGAACGCCGTATTTCCAATACGCGCAGACCACCGGATTCCAGCGGACAAATAACTAAATAACCTGGCATTTGATCCGGGACAAGCCGCCTGAATGAGTCGTTTACGCGACCTGTTCAGGCGGTTGTTTTTTGTATTCATTTCGAACATTGACTTTGTGTTATCGTATTGAAGTCTAAGGATGATTGTGTTGATTAAGCTATCCTTAATTTGATGAGAGAGCTTTCGCTAAACAATTGCCGGCTTGATAAGAGATATGACATTCGGGAGCAGCTTGGACGCGGCAGTTATTCCGAGATTTACCTAGCGCACGACATCCTCGCATCACCGCAATCCCCTCACCGTGAGGTTGTGATCAAAGCCCTTAATGTTTTTCTACAGGACGATCTCGATCCAGAACTAGAACGGACGCTAGTCGAAAATTTTCAAAACGAAGCTACGGCTCTCGACCGGGTTCGACACCCGAACATCATCAGCCGCATCGGTCACGGAACGGCCCGCGACCTGCGTGGAACGGTCTTTCATTACCTCGTTCTCGAATATCTATCTGGCGGCGACCTGCAGAGCCTCTTGCGACGACAGAAGATCCCGCTGCAGCAGTCACTAAATTACATCGAGCAAATATGCGCAGGGCTTGGCCACGCACACGCCCGCGGGATAATTCATCGCGATATCAAGCCGCAAAATCTGTTGTTAACCGCCGATCTATCGACGGTTAAGATCGCGGATTTTGGCGTCGCCCGCATTGCGGTTTCCGATTCGCCTATCACTCGGGTCGGCACAAATATTTATGCACCGCCCGAGCATAGCCCGATGTCGGCCGGACAAACGGGAGCTCTCGGATTTGCTCGGCTGACGCCGTCGGCGGACATCTATTCGCTTGCAAAATCGGTCTACACGCTTCTGACGGGCGAGGCGCCCAGGACGTTTGCAAATGAGCCGGTCACGGATATTCCCGAGTCTTGTAAAGGCGAAGAATGGTGCCCCGAACTGATCCGTGTTCTCAAGAGAGCAACCAGGAACGATCCGTTTGAACGACACCAGAGTGTTGAAGAATTTTGGAGCGACCTCTCAGGAATTCGCAGTTTGGCCGCAGAGGGCGAAGTCAACACGATCCTACGAACGTCTGTCGTCCCGCAACCTCACGTCGCGAGAGGTTATACGCCGATCGCGCCGGCGCGGCCTCATTTCGAAGCGATGGTCGAAACCCCGGCTGCTCTGCCGCCGCCGATCTATGCGCGTCCGAACTATGCACGACCTGCTGACGGCCCTTTGATTAGGCCTGAAAACGGCAGCCGTGTAACGCAGCCATCGGCTCCCGTGCCCGCCGGTCGGCCAAAAAAGAAGCGTCGAACATTCCGGCGCTTTGCGACATTTATTATTTTCATGTGTATTTTTACCGGAATACTCTACGGAACCGCAAGCTATATGCGGGGCCGAGGCATGTTGCCAGAGATTAGAAACCCCTTTCGGACCCAAATCGCCGTCGCAAACACTGACATATATCTTCGGCCGGCTCCAAACACGGACAACGACCCGATCGGACTCGTGACCAAGAACTCAAAAGTTCGCATTGTAAATTCCCAAAATAATTGGTATCAAGTTGATGTTGTCGAACAAGGGCGGGACCGGCCTTCGCAAGGGAATGCGACGCGCGGCTGGCTGAACGGAAAATATCTTGAGATAAACGGTAACTAAGCAAAGAGGGAGTCAATACTTGAGCATTTTAGAAAAAGTCAGACGTTGGATAGACGGTGAAACATCCGAGCTTGTATTGGAACAGGCCGCCCGCGACGCTCAGATCAAACCACGGAGCAAGGCCGAGGAATTTATCGTCAAAATAGCCCGGGCCGTCGAAAACGTGATGCAGACCGAAATGGTTCCGCTTCCGCAAGGGACCACGATCATTCCAAGTGAATACATTATTTTCCTTAGCGGAGACGACGACAAGGAATGGCAGGGCGTCAAACGAAAAGGTCTCGAACAGGGCTTGTACCATATCCTCGCCGCGAGGGCGAAAGAGATCGCGGGTAAGAAAAAGCTCGAAACCAGGTCTTTTGTCATCGAATTGCGCATCGATGGCACGCTTGAAAAGGGTGATATTCGCGTTCAGCACAGTTGGGAGGATTCGGTCGGGAATAAGACGGGTGTACTGACTAGGCCAAAATCATTGCCGGAGATTGCACCGGTTCCAAAGGTTGCCGCTCAGACATCGCCGAATCTCAGGACAACCGCTGTGCAATCCGGACAGTATCGACCGCCACCGGCGTTTCAACAAGCCAATATTCAACAGGCCGTTCCGATCCCGCCCGAGGATCGTGAGGAAATGACGCACATAAAATCGCGCGTGGCCGAGCTCTATAAGCTTGAGATCTGGCGCGGCGGCGTGCGGCAAAATGTCGTGCCGATCTATCAAAAAGAGATCGTCGTTGGTCGCGGATCTAAATCCAAGCCCGTTGACATTTCTCTAGCCGGTGATGTGGAAGTCAGTCGAAGGCACCTGACGATTGTGACGGATGGGGCAGGGAATTTTTGGGCGGTTAACGAAGGCAAAAATCCGGCGGCGATCAATAATTACGAGCTTCCGGCGGGCCAGCGTGTTGCCGTGACCGCGGGAGTGCCGCTCAATATTTGCAGTTATATGCTGCGGATACAGCCGCGTTAAGCTCGTACAAGCTTCTATCCCGCGAACGCTCTTTCGGTAAAGGGAAATTCTCTCGCTTCGATCATTTCGGTCAATTCGGTCACCGCGTCTTCGACCGCTTGCCGAAATTCGCTTGGGTAGCCGTATTTCGTGGTATTTAGTTCAAAATCGTCGCGGTCCAATATTTCCAGCCGCGTGTCCGGCCAGACCACAACATCAATGTCCAGGTCAACGAAGTCCAGAACATCGCCTTCAAAGATGGGCGGCATTGTGATGTTGCAATAATGATTGCGGTAAGTTCCGTCGGGATTGTAAAACCCAAAAACGTTGTACCAGCGGTCGAGCCAGAAATGCTCAAACGAAATTGTGCCCTCGAGGATGCGGCCGAGATCGCTGTGATCGACATCGGAGCCGAAACGTCCGACAACCACCAGAAGCTTGTCGGTCTGGCTAATTAAACCGCCTGACCAGCTTCTGCGGATACGCCCGTCATATTTGCGTGAATTAATAGTTATCTGTCGCTCTGTCATCCGAAAACAGCCGCTACTCCGCGGCCGCTCGGACGACCATCACTGAACAGTGAGCGTGGTGGACGACAGAATTTGACACCGAACCGAGCAGCAGACGTTCCCAGCGTTTGTATCCGTGTGAGCCGATCACGATCAGGTCGGCACCGGTTTCCTCAGCGGTTTCAACGATACGACTATCGGGGGAACCAAAAAGAACCTCGCTCGAAATATCGACGGACTTTCCCTCAAAAAACCCCTGGAGCGTAGATTTAGTCTCAACTAAGACTTTCGTCGCCTGTTCGCGAGCCGCGGTTTCGAGTGCAGTAGTGTCGGGCAGATAGCCGCCGTACATATCGACCGCGAGCGGTACAGCCATATCGACGACGCTGATAATCTTTACCTGGTCACCGTCGACGAGGTTAAACTTACAAAGCATGTCGACCGCGGCCGCTCCGTATTTAGTGCCGTCCGTCGCCAGAATGATCTTCATTTAGCGTGCCTCCGTATGAGAAGTCCGTAGAAATTACAAGCAATGCCTATCCGATTATCTCTATTCTAGACCGATTTTCGGCAAATTGAAAGAATTTTATTCGTCGTCGCGCTCTTCTTCGCGTCCGGTGTATGTGCTCCTGAGTTTACCGAGAAGCTCGAACAAAACGAGGCGCTCAGTCTCGGTAAGGCCGGCAAGGCAGCTTTCCTCAAGTTCGAGCCATTGTGACTCGATCTCGCCGCGGATCCCAAATCCATCCTCAGTCAGGAAAATTCGAGTCGAACGGGCGTCGTCGTCCAGCCGGGAACGCGTCACGAGATTAACCTCGATCAGACCCTTGAGCATCTTATTGACCGTCGGTGCCGACAAACTGAGCCGCTTTGCTATGTCAATCTGCCGCAGGCCGTCCTGCTTCCACAATTCAAGCAAGACAAATATCTGCCCGCCGTGCAGACCGATCTCACCCATATGTCGCTCGAGCGAATTCCGAAATGCCGTTGTAACTTTCGCCAAAAGGTAGCTGACTGTGTCTTCGAACTTGATAAGCTCCGCCATAAATGCCTCACGCTTCGATGTTTTAAGTAAACAGTTAGCCGGTTAATTAGAAGTAGTTAGCCCGCTGTTAATGTTCGATTAGCCTGCTAATAATATATCGTTAGCGTGCTAATAAACAAAAGTTAGCATGGTATGGTTTAATTTAGAAGTGAGCTAAGATTAATTTATGGAAAACGCAGAAAAGCTCAGGAATTCACGCAATATTCTGCTTAAGCTGCATAAATCGATGCTCGATCTCGAACGCGAAATGCACGAGGGCATCCACGGGAAGCTTAACGCGACGGATTTTCTCAATCTGTTGATGGAGGATGAGGATTTCGCATGGCTGCGTAAATTTTCGATGCTGATCGTCGAGATCGACGAGATGTTTGACCTAAAGGACGGCGTCACTGACGACTTGGTGGATGCAAACCTTGTAAAGGTCAGGGAATTGGTCGATATGAATGAGCCGGACGAGTATTTTAAGGCAAAATACCAGTTTGCTCTGCAACGAGATGCAAACGCCGCAGCTCTTCAAAGCCAACTTAAAAAACTGTTAGTGGAAAACTGAAAGTGGAAAACGGAAAATTTAAGACTGTCTTTATTTTCCATTTTCCGTTTTCAGTTTCTTCCGCTTTTTTTCCAGTCGGTGAGAAAGCCCTCGAGGCCCTTATCTGTCAATGGATGCTTGACCAGTTGCTGAATTACCTTAAAGGGAATCGTCGCCACATCGGCACCGGCGAGGGCGCAATCGACGATGTGGACCGGATGGCGTATTGACGCGGCCAAAACCTCGGTTGCGAACCCGTAATTGTCATATATCTGCACAATATCGCGGATGAGCTGCATCCCGTCCTGAGCGATGTCGTCAAGGCGTCCGATAAAGGGCGAGATGTAGCTGGCGCCCGCCTTTGCCGCAAGCAAAGCCTGCGCGGCTGAGAAACACAGCGTGACATTCACCTTTGTACCCTCGGCACGAAAAGTACGGCATGCCTTCAGTCCATCGAGGGTCAAAGGCACTTTGATCACGACGTTCTTAGCGATTTTCGCAAGTTCGCGTCCCTCTTTGAGCATTCCCGCGGTATCGAGCGCCGTAACCTCGGCGGAAACGTCACCTTTTACAAGCTTGCAGATCTTCGCAATATGCTTTTTGAAGTCAACATCGCCCTCTTTCGCGACCAATGACGGGTTTGTCGTCACGCCATCGATCAGCCCAAGCTCGACCGCCTCTTTGATCTCGTCCAAATTCGCTGTGTCTATAAAAAACTTCATAAAATTAATGGTTAGTGGTGAACGGTGAACGGTGAATTATCGTGAGCAATCCTCTTCACTCAACACTCACCATTGATAACTCAGCGTTAAAGCACTGCGTTCCGCAGTATTCCAATTCCCTCGATCTCGACTTCGCATACATCGCCCTGCGATAGTTTTGACACGCCGCTCGGCGTTCCGGTCGCGATCACATCGCCCGCGTTCAGCGTCATCATATTTGAGATATATCGTATCAGAAAGGGAACCGGAAAGACCATTTGCGAAGTTCGCCCGTCCTGTCTTACCTCGCCATTTACTCTGCAAACCACGCGAATATCCTTAACATCAAGCTCTGTTTCGATGTGCGGGCCGATCGGGCAAAACGTATCGAACGATTTGGCCCGCGTAAATTGTCCGTCCTTTCGCTGGAGATCGCGGGCCGTTACGTCGTTTAGACACGTATACCCCAAAACATATTCGCGAAAATCATCCGCCTCTGTTAAATCCTTACAGGTCTTTGAGATAATCACCGCAAGCTCACCTTCGTGCTCAACTTGCTGCGAATATTTTGGAATGACGATCGCAGGCTCTCCCGTCGGAACGCGGGCAACTTGCCCGGCCTTTTCCTCTGTTTGTCGGGTAATCAGAATCGTCGACGGCGCTTTCAAAAACAAAAGCGGCTCAGCCGGCACTTTATTACCCAGCTCCGCGGCGTGCTCGGCATAGTTCCGCCCGACGCAAACGATCTTTGACGGAGCAAAATCCGGCCTAATTTCGATTTTCATTATTGTTAGGTCTTTTTCGCGGCGACCAAAGCCATTAATTACACGTCCGCCCGATCAAGGTACCAAACAAACGCTGCTTTTCCCGCAGGCCACGCTCAGCCCGATCTGCATTTTGTCCATCGATAGCGTCCATCTCCATCTTTACGCGGTTGATATCCAAACGCAGGCTATTTAGACAGCGAATTTTTGCGGTCAGACGATCGCGCGTCTGTTCGCTGTTGGAGCGCGACAAAGTTGCCTCGGCCTTGCAGATTTTTACCTGCGTATCCATATCATAACTCTCTAACTGAAACGAAGGGTCGACAAGGTCGGAATAGGCTCCGACCACTGCCCGGCTTTGATAAACATTACCTGACTGGGTTCGTTGAACAGCCTCCCTCTGCCGTCTCAATTCCTGTTTGCGCATTTCGTTCAGCCTAGTTTCGACATCCGCGCAATCACCGGAAAATCTTTTGGCTTCAAGTTTCCGCATTTCCCGGTCATAATATTGGCTAAATTCGGTCGACAGTTCGGCCTCGACCAGCCGAAATGGCGCCTTATCAAAACTAACAGCGACGTTTTCCCAATTCTGTACCCGGAAATAAGTCTCGCCTCTATCCATCATAAAAGACATATAAACGCCTTTGTCGGTCTTGAGATAACCGATCCCGCTATAACCGAGCGATCTTTGCACTGTCAGGCGTTCGGGCGTCCGTGCTCCCACCAGGTAAAACTTAGGTGCTCCCGGATTGCTTGCCCGATACGGATGGGCTGCATAACTTCGTAGAACAAAGTTCCTCGTTTCATCTCTTCGTTCCAGCACGCCGTAATCAGGACTGAAACTAACGGGCACTAATTCGGTACCGCCTGAGGCAACATAATGTTCGATTCGACGATTCTTTCTACGATTATAGAAATTGTTGATCTCGCCGGACTGAGTAACGACCATTAGCTGAAACTTCTCGTCGTTCACAGGGAACTCATCGTGACACGGACGTCCTTCGTCACGTTCGATATATATCCCCATATCGCCGTTTCGCGTATTTATGTATAAGCAGGTGATCGCGGGACGCTCGATCGAGCCGCCTGACGAAGTGATCGAAATTTTCTTGTCGAATCGCGTGACGGTCGTGGCCGGCCCCGACCTCGGCGAGCCCGATGTCAAAAAGGGGACATCGAGCGACAGCTCTCGGTCGCGGGACGCCCCACCGGGCTGTGAAAAAACCACTGTCGGTAAGATGCAAAGTAGAAAGATAATTATTCGGGGCATAACTTTCGCTCCTAAATTGGTATAACGACTAAGTCAGAGACGATGATATTCCGAGAGCCTCGCCAAACACAAGCCGGGCCGTTTTAACGACCGTAATTGTTGTTTGGCCGTAAAACACTCTTGCCTCGCACCGAAGGTACTCACTTAAAAGTAACAACGATCGTTCCAGACACCCGAACGGCTTTCCCGTTAACGAGTGTCGGTGGAAATTTAGCACCCATGGCAGCGTCCATTGCCGGTTGACGAAAGCTCTCATCGCCATCGATCGCGTCAGCCGTGTAAACCGTACCGTCCTCGGTAAGCACGACTTTAACCGTTACTTTTTTCACTGGTCGAGAGGCCGTACTGCCTTTGGGCGTAAAAACGCTCTCACCATTGTTCGCGATTTTCGGGTACACAGGGTTTGGCAAACTCGTCGCTTTGCTGTTTAGAATACCCTTTGAAACGATAGGCGGCGCCGGAGTCACCCGCAGGCTTAAGGTGTAGGCGGCGGCGTTCGGTTTAGAGTCCTCCGGGGCATTAACCCAAATTTCCCATCGGGAGGCGGCCCCGTCGAAGTACTCGTCGAGCGTTTTACAATCCTCACAAAAATCGTCGCCTTGCTGTTCGACCCTTGGAGAGCGGTTCATCGAAAAAGTCACATCCGGGTTCGCCGCCGTTAGCTTCACCGTAAATCTCGTATCTCTAGGAATTCTGAATACGTAGCTACTGCAATTGAGGGCATTTCCTTTTAACACCAACGGTTCAGGATCCTTCGGAAGCGTTATCGGTTTGGGCTTGCAGGTTTGGGCATAAGCCGAAACGCTCATCAACGCAACAAATATTGCAATTGCGAGGGTCGTCTTCTGTAAAGTCTTCTTACACATTTCAATCTCCTGTTTTCTTAATATTTGCTTGCTAAAAGATACATGCGGTATTGCTGTTATTACATTCCCACGGTGCCGTCGACTCAAGTTAGGTCATCTCGTCATAATATGGAATTCGGGGTTCCGTGTATCTTTTCGGGGGATATTACCATCGTTAACATTTGCTTTCAAGAGATCCGGATTCAATTTTCGGCTACGCAATCCAAAAGCTCCCCGCCTTGGTTCGGCCTTAGCACTGGCCGAGTATTGCCAAGCCAGGACGAGGGGCGGAAATCAAGCTCTCCTCCTGCTTGAGGAGGAGTGGCGTTTTGGCTCCCCTCTTACGGCCGGAGGAGAGTTTCTGCTCATGGAACGGTTTCGGAGACGACTTCGGACATTTCGCTGACGTTGCCGGTTATGTCGGTGGCGGTCAGGTAATAGTAATAAGTCTTGCCGGATTCAACGCGCGTGTCGGCGAAGGTGTTTGCGGTGAGCAGCTCGGGCGTGAGCAGCGTCCACTGTTCGCGGGGCAGGTTGGGGTCGGTCGTGCGGTAGATCTTATAGCCGACGACGTCTTTTTCGGGATTTACGGCAAAGAATATGGATATCGTGCCGGTTGCGGCCGCAACTGTGATCGCCGTGGGGGCGCTCGGTACAAATGTATCGACGGCCTCGAACTTGAGAATGTTCGACTCGGCACTTTCGACCGGATCGGCCTCTTTGCCGATAGATACGGCCCGCACAAAGTAAAAATACTGCTTACCAAACTCAAAAAACTCGTCATCGAGCCCGGTCGCGGTCACGGGCGTCTTATTTAGAAGCTTTCCGGGCTCTTTCTCAGACGTCGAGCGGTAAATGTTGTATCCGAGCAGGCTGACGGGCGTCGAGCCGTCGATATTTGCGGCCGGAGCCTGCCATTTGAGACGTATCGCCTCTTGCGAGGGCTCGGCGGAGAGGGAAGTGGGCGCGGCGGCGACCTTTGAGCTTGGCTCGATCAGCAGGGAATTAGAGAAACTCGCGCGCTGGCCCTCGGCGTTTACAAATCTGATCGTGTAACGCAAACGGGCGGCCTGGCCCGCAAATTCAAGCGTATCTTTGTATGTCAGCGTCTTTAGGCCAAAATCGGCATTGGTGACGGCCATTGCCGCGATCAGCGTGCTGCGTCTGGCAAACTCCTCTTCGGAAAGCTGCAGCGGGGAATTCGCGGGTTCGGCGAGACGGTAGATATCGACGCGGCTAATATTCTGCACGTTGCCGACGGGCGCATTACGGGCCGGCATCTTCCAGGACAGGATCACCTGATTGCCTCTCTGAAAACCGGCAACTTCGACACGTTGCAGAACGCGCTCTTTTGGCGGAATAGGAGCCCCGCGTTTGCCGCAGCCGATGCCGGTAAGCACGACAAGCGCAAAAAGCGCTAACGGTGCTTTAACCGCAGAGTGCTTAAGGAAAGTGTTTAATCGGTCGAGGCCGTGTCGCGAGGTGCTTAACATTTGTGTAACTTACAAAATATATTGGCGCAGATTTTGATCTTGTATCAAACTGCTTAAACGGTCATCGACGTATGCGGCGTCGATCCGCTGATCTTTTTCTTCGATCTCGCTGCCCAGAAAACTGATCTCCTCTAAAAGCTTTTCGACCAGCGTATGCAGACGCCGGGCCCCAATGTTCTCAGTCGTTTTGTTTATTTCCTCGGTCATCTCGGCGAGCCGGTCAATTGCATCGTCGGTAAAAGTAAGCTGAATTCCCTCGGTGTTTAAGAGCGCCTGATACTGCTTAACGAGAGAATTTTTTGGCTGGACGAGTATCCGCTTAAGATCGTCCATAGTCAGCGATTCGAGCTCGACGCGGATAGGAAACCGGCCCTGCAATTCAGGTATCAGATCGGACGGTTTTGCAACGTGAAAGGCCCCGGCGGCTATAAAGAGGATGTGATCAGTGCTGACCATCCCGTATTTTGTATTGACGTTAGTTCCCTCGACTATCGGCAAAAGGTCACGCTGTACGCCCTCGCGCGAAACGTCCGGATTCCCTCCTGATTCGCGTCCCGCTATCTTATCCAGCTCGTCGAGGAAGATTATCCCGGACGATTGTGTCTTTTCGATCGCCTTGCGGGTTATCTGCTCCATATCGACAAGGCTTTCTTGCTCCTCGCGGATCAGATACGAGCGTGCCTCGGCGATGGTCAGTTTCCGCGTGACTGTCTTGGTCGGAAACATATTGCCCATCATATCCCGCAGATTTACGCCCATCTCCTCCATTCCCTGTCCGCCGATAAAATCTATCGTCGCGCTCGAGCGGTCCTGAGTTTCGATGTCTATAAGGCGTTCGTCGAGTTCGCCACGCAAAAGCTGCTCGCGAAGCTTTTCTCGCGTGCGGGTATGCGGCATCTCGATAACTTCGGGGACTTCTTCGGCGTCCTGCGTCTGATAACGAAAATCCGATGGCGGCAGCAGGATATCAAGCAAGCGTTCCTCGACGTTTTGCTCGGCCCGCGGCAGAACATCCTCAAAGGCAGCCTGTTTTGCCATATCCACGCCGACGTCCGCCAGTTCGCGGATCATGCTCTCGACGTCGCGCCCGACATATCCAACCTCTGTGAACTTCGACGCTTCGATCTTGATGAACGGGGAATTGGCCAGACGCGCAAGGCGCCGCGCGATCTCGGTTTTGCCGACGCCGGTGGTGCCGATCATCAAAATATTCTTTGGCAAAACATCTTCGGCGATCTCAGGCGGCAGTTTTTGGCGGCGAATACGATTGCGAAGCGCTACGGCCACAGCCTTTTTAGCTGCGTTCTGGCCGACGACGTATTTGTCGAGCTCGGCAACGATCTGCCGCGGCGTCAATTCGTCAAGATTAGGTTTTTCGGCGGCAGTTTCACCGCCTAGATATATGGCCATACTAATAATGGAGAATTAAAAATGGAGAATGGAGAATGTGCAAGCCTCGCGCTCACTACGCCCTATTCTCAATTCTCAATTCTGAATTCTCAATTTTTATAGCTCCTCAACAACAATGTCGTTATTCGTGTAGATACATATCTCAGCCGATATTCCCAAGGCTTCTTCGGCAATCTCTTTTGCTGACATTTTGGTATGTTTCATCAACGCCCGTGCGGCGGCCAGGGCGTACATACTGCCGGAACCGACGGCCAGCAGGCCATCGTCGGATGAGATCACATCGCCCTTGCCGGATATGAGAAATGCGTCCGACTTGTCGGCGACGATCAGCAGAGCCTCAAGGTTTCGCAAATACTTATCGGTGCGCCAATCCTTGCTCAATTCGATGGCGGCCCGTTCTAATTGCCCCTGAAACTGCTCAAGCTTTGTCTCAAACCTCGTCAGCAGTGAGAAAGCGTCCGCCGTCGAGCCGGCAAAACCCGCCAGGATCTGGCCGTTCGAAACGCGCCTCACCTTTCGCGCATTGCCTTTGATCACGGTTTCGCCAAGCGTCACTTGCCCGTCGCCCGCCATTGCGATCTGGCCGTCACGCTTTACAAGCAAAACCGTTGTCGAACGGATCCTTACCTCTGTCGAGTCTTGTCTCATAAAAACTCAATAATAAGCGTTTAATTTGAAATGCTCAAATTGACATAAATGGTCGGATTGTTTGAACATAAGGGTTTATGGCAAAACGTCCGCGAATTGGCATTACAATGCGGCTGGAGATCGAGACGCGGCGTTTTTATCTGGGCAGAGATTATTGCGAGGCTGTAGAAGCGTGCGGCGGCATCCCTGTACACATTGGCCTGATACCAAAGCCCGAATATATCGCTGAGGCGGTCGCCGGTTTGGACGGGATCCTGCTGCCGGGGAGCAATACGGACGTTGACCCACACTATTTTGGCGAGGAACCGCATCATAGACTTGGTACGGTCATTCCGGAAAAGGACGAGACCGACCGTCTGGTTTTGGCGGAGGCCGAGCGGCTGAATATTCCTCTTTTGGGTATTTGCTACGGTATGCAGGCACTAAATGTCGCCCGCGGCGGTACGCTCGTGCAGGATATCGAATCGCAGGTGAAGGGAAGCTTCAAACATCAACAGGGAAATCCGCATACACGAAATTCGCACAGCCTGAAGATCGCAAAAGGCAGCTTTTTATCGGCGCTTCCGTCCGTAAGATCTGCAAAAGAAGCAATTCGGGTCAATTCGTCTCACCATCAGGCGATAAAAAAGCTCGGCAAGAATCTCAAGGCGGTCGCCTGGGCAAAGGATGGTGTTATTGAGTGTGTTCAGGACACGCGGAAGAACAGATTTGCTCTAGGCGTCCAATGGCACCCCGAACTGACGGCGAGCTGGGACCGTTTGTCATGGGAAATATTCGAGATGTTTGTCGACAAATGTGTTTCGAAGAACGGCGGATGATAACTATTTGGCTCAGTCGACGTATTATCATCGGCGGTTGACGTGAGACCGGCGGGAGAAACTAGTTAAAGTAATTTCTCAATAGAATAGAGCAGTTATAAATCGTGTAAACATAGTATTTATATCGCATTTCTTGAAGTAAAATCTGTTTATGATAGAACGCTCATTCGCATAGATCAAAAACTCAATTAATGGAAAATCCTATAATAATCGGCATAATTTCGTGGCTATTTCCGGGCTCGGGGCATTTTGTGCAAAAACGTTATGTACGTGGCGCAATCATCGCCGGTGTCGTCTGGCTGATGTTTGTGATCGCGATAGTCAGCGGTGGTGCTCATTATCCGGGTTTTAGCTTTAGGGACGGTGCTTTGCTTTATTTGCTTAATGTTTTTGCCCGCTTCGGCAACGGATTGGGAGCATTGGTGAGCTTTATAATGGCCGGAACACCGTCGCCGCAGGTCGCAGCCCTCGCGACCTTCGAATACGGCGGCCGCTTTCTCGAGGTAGCCGGATTACTCAACTATTTAGCGGCTATCGACGCGGTAGACATCGCCGTCGGGAGGAAGAAATGATCCATTTTCTCTATCTCGTAGCGTTTGCATTTTTCGTCTCGGTCGCATTCTCCGTATTTGCGAGCGGCACGACGCGGGAACGAGTCTTGTACGGCGTAAAGACGTTTGCGCAGTTTGTCGTTATCAGCTTTGTCCTCGCGTGGATCCTTTACTTTATCCCGTGGTAAAAACTGCCCGGCCCGTAGGCACCTTCGGTACGTGGGCCAGCCATCCAGTCTTACCTTTTGTCTAAAGTGAGCGGCCTAACGGACAAATCGATTGCCAGTCAGGCCGCTGCTGAGTTTTCGTAAGTCACTCGACTTAGTTTAGTGGTCGTCTTTCTTTTCGTCCTTGGCTTCTTTGGCCTCTTTAGCCGCGTTTTCGACATCGACCGCGATTATTTTCCCGGTATATGCATCGACATTCACCTCGGTGATCTTGCCCTTGCCGGTGCTGATATCAAACGTGTATATCCACCGCCCCTTTTCGTTCTCCAACTCCTTGCTTTTGATCGTGCCGCGAACTCGTTTCGAGGCAATCTGCGTGGCCTTTGCCATTCCGATCTTTGGCTTAGCCTCAGCGGCAAATACTCCAATGCTAAACAACGCGACCATTAATACTGCTGTGATTTTTTTCATAATATCTCCTTTGAATTTATTATCCGTAACAAGAATACAATATCGAAAATAAACAGAAGATTAACGCGGAAAAGTCATCGAAAAAATATTTTCATGAGTGTCTGACTGGGAATATTTGAATTCGGCGTGGTGAAGATCGGCTATCCATTTTGCGATTGAGAGACCCAGGCCGGCACCGCTCATGATTGATTCGTTCAAATGTGTCCGGGATCGTTCGACGCGGTAAAACCGGTCAAAGATCAATGCCTGTTGATCATCTGGGATCGCCTGGCCGGTATTTGAAATTCTGACTTCGATACCAACAACGTCGATCTTAATTTTGCCGCCGTCAATATTGTATTTGACGGCATTGTCGAGAAGATTGAGAAACAAACGCCTTAGAAGTGCTTCATCGCCTCGTACTCGCGCTTCCTCACCTTTGAATTCGATAGTGATGTTTCTCTTATCGGCAAGAGTACGGATCGACCGGACACAGTCGGCAACCAACTCATCAAGATACAATTCGCGCAGGTCGGCCGTAAGTTCTCCCGAATCCGCCCTTGCAAGCGTGAACAGGTCCTCGACGATCTTTGTGAGGCGCCCACTTTCTTCGTTAACGATCTTGAGAGATTCCTGATATTCATCTGATGTCCGCGTGTCTTTTAATAATGCAACTTCTGACTCGCCGCGGATAATCGCGAGTGGTGTTCGGAGTTCGTGCGAGGCATCAGCCATAAAGCGCCGCTGTCGATCAAATTCAATATCAAGCCTATCTAAAAGCTCATTAAATACAATAGCCAGATTTCCAAGTTCATCTTTTGCATTCTTTATTGGCAAGCGTTCATGTAGATTGGCCGCACTTATGCGTTTCGCCCTGTCACCCATCGCGGCGATCGGTTTGAGGCTTTTGCGAGCTAGAAAGTAACCGCCGATGCCGGCAAACAGAATGAGAACCGGTGCCACAAGATAGAAAATGCGTCTTATGCGTTCCTCTAGAGCTATCTGATCGCTGAGAGGATGGAAAACATAGAGTTTATAGTCGTGTTTCTGTAGCTGAAAAGGCAACAGGAATACACGGGATGGTTGTCCGTTGACGGCGATATTTGCGAACCTGTCCTGATTTATCAAACCTTTTAGGTCGGATGGCAAGGCCGTATCCGGAGTCTCCGTTATAAACCTATCGTCGATTGTAAATACGGCAAACTGGTAATCACGAAAGCGGAATTCGTCCAGAGCTTCTTTGACTAACTCGTCGGGAGTGCGTTCGATTTCGTCGTCGCCCTTGTCGCCTGATACTGAGGTGGCAAGAGTTTTTGCCATTTCGGTAAGATTCTCATCGGTTTCCTTCTTGAGAGAGCTTACAAAGAGCGAGTACGTCACGATCGCAAACAAGACAACGATCATCGCCAAAACGCCGATGTACCAAAGCGTAAGCTTTAGACGGATAGAACTAAACATCGTCCAAGATATAGCCGGAGCCTCGCCTCGTGTGGATCAGCTGGACAGCGTAGCCCTCGTCGAATTTCTTTCGAAGCCGTTTAATATACACCTCGATGAGATTAGAGAACGGGTCGAAGGTATCGTCCCAGACGTGCTCTGAGATCTCTTCGCGGCCGACTACCTTTCCTTTGTTGAGAGCAAGAAATTCGAGAAGCGCATATTCTTTTGTGGTCAGGTCGATCTGTTTTCCGCCGCGACGCATTGTTTGCGAGATCGTATCAATTTCAAGATCCGCGATCACGATCTTTGGTGCTCGGACCTCATTTTGTCGTCGCAGCAAAGCACGCAGACGGGCGAGAAGCTCCCGAAACTCGAATGGCTTTATCAGATAATCGTCCGCGCCGGTATCAAGGCCCGAGATGCGATCATCGACGGCGTCACGAGCCGTGAGCATCAGGATCGGTTTCGTGTTTCCCGATTCCCGAATTTCACGGCAGACGTCAAAGCCGTCTTTTTTGGGCAGATTAATGTCCAGAATGAATAGGTCGTAAGTATTTATCGACGCCAGGTAGATCGCTTCGTCGCCATCAGCAGCAACATCAACCGCATAGGAATTCTCACGCAGCCCTTTTGCAACAAAGGCCGCGATCCGACTATCATCCTCGACTACAAGAACCCGCATTGAATTAACTCTACAACAAATTAGATGAATGCGAGATAAACAAGCCTCGCAACACTGCGATCCTCCATATTTTATTAATCTTCTATTCATTTGCCGTTTGTTACGGTTGCAACGACTCGTATAATGATTGGGAAGCAAAACAAATATTGAGGGAATCAGTCTTGACCGGGAGACATAGATGGAAGTTCACGAATCGGAAATATTAGGTAATGGCGACGGTGAAATGACGCCCGAGATGATGACCTTTATCAGTAAGGTCCCCGCGGTAACGCTCATTTTTTGGATCATCAAGATCCTGTGCACGACCATTGGCGAGACGGGCGGCGATGCTTTTACGATGTCATTTCTCGGGGAAACGACCGTCGACGCCAATCCGAATGGTTATCTGATCGGTACCGGCGTATTCGCCGTGATTTTCATTATCGCTGTCGCGTGGCAGATCAAGGCGAGTAAGTTTCATCCATTCCTCTACTGGTTTACGATCGTCGCCACGACTACGGTCGGTACGACGCTTGCCGATTATCTAACTCGTTCGAACGGGCTTGGGTATACGGCGGGCTCAGCTATTCTGTTGGCGTGTGTGATCGCGTCGCTGCTGATATGGAAGGCCGTGACCGGCACTGTCGCGATAGCAAGCGTGAGTTCGCCGCGTTCTGAGATGTTTTACTGGATGACGATCATGTTCTCGCAGACACTGGGAACGGCCCTCGGCGACTGGTTTGCGGACACGGCCGACTTGGGTTATCTGGGGGCAGCCGCCGTATTTGGCGGGGGACTGCTGATACTCGTACTACTTTATTACTTCACAAGCGCCTCACGAACGATACTCTTCTGGATTGCTTTTATCCTTACGCGGCCGCTCGGCGCGGTTGTGGGCGATTTTCTCGACAAACCATACGATAAGGGTGGACTCGAGCTAAGCCGGTACGTTGCGACGGCAATACTGCTGGTGCTGATCATTGGTGCCATCCTGATATTTCCGCACAAACCGGCCGAAGAGGCGCATTGAATATTTGATTTAGAAATGATTCGCCACCGCTTCAGATTCCCTTTATTGATCGGCGTTATTCTGATAATTGTCAGCTTTTGGAAGGCTGCGTACCCGCAAGGCGGGCCGCCGATGATCACCGATGACACCGAGACTGTCCCGAAAGGCCATTGGGAGATCAATACCGCATTTACCTTTGAACGCGGGACCGACGGCCGGCTGTTTGGGTCGCCGCTATTGGATGTTAATTACGGGTTGGGCAAACGACTGCAGCTGAAGATCGAAATACCGTGGCTCGTGCTGCATAGAAACGGACAAAGCGGTGTCAACGGCATCGGCAATACGAATATCGGTGTCCGATATCGTTTTCGCGACGAAAAAGAACGTCATCGCGTCGCGCTGTCGATCTATCCGGCGTTCGAATTCAATAATCCGGGGCCGTCACTTCGCCGAGGGATCGTGGATAAAGGGCCTGAGTTTCTAATGCCGCTGCAGTGGCAGACTCAGATAGGTAAATTCGGTATCAACGGCGATATCGGCTATCGTTTCAAACGCGGGCCTGACGAGATGATATATGGTGTTGTCGTCGGCAGGGAATTTAAGGAACGGGTCGAACTATTGGGCGAAATCCACGGATGGGGACCGCGATCCGGACTCCGCGAAAGTGAGGTGGTCTATAACCTCGGTTCACGGGTGAAGTTGAGTGAGCATATAACGCTTCTTTTATCGGCCGGAAAGAGTGTCAGACGAAACTTTAATCCACGTTTCATCGGTTATACCGGTATTCAGGTTAATTTTTGACACTCGCGAAATAGGAAAATGTATTATGTCGAGGCGCTTTCAATGTGAAATTGAGAATGAATAATGCACAATGCATAATAGTTCACTGTGGAGTTAGGGAGGTTTAATGCCGTTGGTCGAGACCGATAGTTTGGTCATAAAGAGTTACAATCTTTCCGAGGCGGATAAGATCGTCGTGCTCTTGACCCACGATAATGGCGTTGTTCGCGGGGTGGCGAAAGGGGCCAAACGTCTGAAAAGCAGGTTTGGCAGCGGCCTCGAACCGTTTTCGTTCGTGCGAGTCACCTATTTTCAAAAGGACGCGGTCGAGCTGGTCTCGATACAAAAGATCGAGCTTGTACATTCAAACTTTACGGCTGCCAGTAATCCGGACTTTCTGCAAAAATTTGCATATCTAGGCGAATTACTTGTCTCGCTAACTCCGCCACACGACCCGAACCCAACGCTCTACCGAATGGTTAAAGCAAGTGTCGAAGCGGCCGCGGAGAACTCAGAGAATCTGTTGAGCACGGGCGTGTATTTTGAGCTGTGGCTGATCCGGCTGGCCGGATATTTGCCGGATTGGAGCAAGTGCGATAGCTGTGGACGGGTCTTTGACGACCCTGAGGAGACCAACTTGACGGCGAATTTTCACTTAATGTGCGTGCGGTGTCGCCGGTCGGCCGCGAATAGAGCCGTCGGAGGTAATTGCCGATCCCTGGTTGCCGAAGCAATGCGGCTCTCGCCGGTCGAATTCGCGAAACAAACTGCGGGTAAGCACGACGACCTCAGCCACCTCTCGACAGTCCTTAAACAGATGATCTCGGTCTCGATCGGCCGGGAAGCCATCGGCGAGACATCGCTCGCGATCAGTATTTAACAGCAAATGAAGCAGATCAGCTGGCTTATCTCAAAGTATCTGGTCAAGGCGATCGTCCCGTATTTTGCCTTTTCGTGGCTGTTGTTGAGCGTCATTCTTTTTGTCCAGCAAGCGAGCCGTTTCGCCGATATTTTCTTTAACATCAACATTCCCGCAAACCTGATTTGGCAACTGGCGATAGCCCTTGTGCCGAACGTTATCGCCTTTACGTGTCCGATGGCGGTGCTCGTCGGTACAATAATCGGGCTCACAAAGATGCAGGGCGACAGCGAGCTGGTTGCGATCCGCGCGTCCGGCGTCGGCAATCTGCAGATCGCACTGCCGATCATGATCCTCGGGGTCGTCCTCTCGATCTTCGCTTTTTTTGTAAATCTTGAGGGCGTGCCTTTCGCCGCGACGCTCGTCCGAAACGTTGCGCTTCAAACGGCGATCAAAAAGCTCGAGTCGCCGCTCGAGCCGGGTGTTTTCAATTCCGAAGTGGCGGGATACACGATCTATGTAAAAGGCGGCGATGTCGAGACCGGCCGTTGGAATAATATTTTTATTTACAACGAGGACAAGGCGAACGGAAATCTGCGTCTGATAACGTCAAGGAATGGCCGTATCGATACAACCGGCCAGGTCTCGGAACTCGTGCTTGAGAATGCAGCGGTTTCGACATTGCCGATCACGCCGGGCGAGGGCAAATATGTCTCTGAAAAAATCGGTGAAATTCGGTTCGCGATCCGAACAAAACGCGGCGATCTGATCGATAAACTCAGCCGGTCCGAGCTGACGCCTGAGGAACTTGGCCTGCAACAATTGTCCGATTATGCAGCCACTAAGGAAGGCCGGGAACGCGTCGAGGCCCAGATACTATGGCAGCGCCGCATAATACTCTCGATCACGCCGCTTGTATTTTGTCTGCTCGGCACGGTGATCGTCCTGCGTTTTAATCGCGGCGGGCGAGGTTTTGGCATTCTGCTTGCGCTTGGAGTTTTGGTCGGGTTTTATCTTCTGGCATTCCTTGGCGAACAGCTCGCACGCGTCGGTATGATCGGCGTATTTGCGAGCAGTCTAATACCGATAGTCGCGAGTCTGATAGCGGTGCTCTGGTTCAGCCTTTCCCGAAAGATCCAGGTTCTAAATGGCCTGTCTGATCAAATAAAATCGGGGTTCACGAAGCTTCGGACGCGTCTCAACACGCTTCAGTCCCATAATTTGTTTGTCGATCTGACGACGGGCCTTCGCGATTTTGACCTTGTGCGTAACCTGCTCAAGAATTTTGTGCTTACGCTTGGATTCTTGTCAGCGATATTCATAATTTTTACGGCTTTCGATCTTTGGAAATTTGCCGGTGCGTTCGACGGCGGCGTCTTTCTGCTTTCTAAGTACCTCTTTTATCTGCTGCCTTTCATTTACCTTCAGGTGGCGCCGTCGGCGGCGATGATCGGCACGCTCGCGACTTATGCGATCAAATCGTGGCAAAACGAGATCGTCACATGGACGTCGTCAGGGCAGAGCGTTTATCGATTGCTGATACCGTGTTTTTTGATGATGTTATTGCTCGGCGGGGTGAATTGGGTCATTCAGGAACGCATTTTCCCGGCAGCAAATCAACTGCAGGACGCGACGCGGACTTTGATCAGGAATCGCGGAGTTCCTGAGGATACTAGCGGGAAATATTGGGTTGCGAACGAGAATCGAATTTATTCATTTAAACTCGCGTCTGATAACGAAAAGCAAGACCATCTTTGCTCCGCCAATTGCGCCTCGAATATTGCAATTTATGAGTTTTCGGATAACGGGGGAATTTTGCAATCCGCGTACCGTGCGGATCTAGCGGTTTGGGAAGGTGGTCGCGTTCGTCTGTCAGGTGCCGTGGAAAAAAACGACCTGTCGGGTGGAAAGATCTCGACCTTTAAACTCGACCGCGGGGAGATCGTCGAATCGATAAATCCGTTTCTGGAGCTGCGGGCAAAGCCCAATCATCTCGATTCGTCCGCCTTAAAACGACAGATCGCGAGCGCCGATTCCGAGTTGGAAGTTCGGAATCTCAGCGTCGCGCTCGAAAAGAAATATACAACGCTATTTTTGCCGTTTGTGATGGCATTGTTCACGGCTCCGTTCTCGCTCTCGCTTGGTCGAAAGGGAAAAGCTGCGGCGGTTGGTTACGCGATTGGATTATGGCTGCTTTTTACAGGCGCCAGTAATGTGTTTGAGCAGCTCGGGCTAAACGGGTTCCTCTCGCCGTCCCTCGCTGTTTGGACGCCGCTTGTTATCTTTACCCTTATCGGCGTCTATCTGCTTTCTAAAATTCGGACGTAATAGCCGGGCTGCCTTTTGTAAAATTCACAGGTCATTAGGTTCGACTTTAATCCGGGCGGATTATTTCTTGCCTATAGCGTAAATGCGGAGTATATTCATCCCTAAACACGTTTGTAAACCTAAAGCGATCGACCGTTGATAACAAAAAAAAGGAGATAACTATGAGAGGGAAAGTTATTCGAAAGGCTGCTGTCGTCTTTTGTGTCATTGTGTTCGTTACGTTTATTCGGCCGTCCGCCGCAGCGACCTCGCCGGCGGTGATCCCCAATCCTGTACTTGTATTTAACGGCCAGGAGCCGTACACAACAGGCGGAAAGAACTATATTCGGTACACTTATTTTGTTTTCAACTCGGCGGATTATCCTGCGGAAATGTTTGCTCCGGCGCCCGCTTTGCCGCCGTGCGGTCTGAACGCAAATTCGTCGCGGACGTGGGTTGATCTTTTCGACCAGAATGGCAAACGGCTTTACGGATTCTGCGCGCTTTCGAGCCCGAGCAACCTAAATGGAATCTGGTTCGCGCTTGAAGAGGGCGTGATTCCGCCGAGCTATATCTACATCGAGCTGAACGACCGCCAGACGAACACAAAGTACAAGTCGAATCTTGCCGATACGACGATGTAGGGAGGTCGATTATGGAAAATGTGATTCCAACGCATGGAATTGCGATTGAAAGTATTTTTTTTCCGAACCTCGCGGCGGCCCTTGTCATCGGTATCGACCGGGATGTAGTGAATCGCTATCTTGGTCTTCGATAGAGTACTCAGTTGCGGGCCACAATCTGTGCGACATTTCCTTCTAGAATAGACAGTCTAAGGAGTGTGGACTTTCTCGCGTCACATCGCGTGATTTCTCGCGCTTGTGCGCGCGATTGAACCTGTCTTTGGTCAATTTGCTCTTTTCAGACAACTTGTTCACGCTCTGAGCTTTCTTTCCAAGGTTCAGGTTGCGGTACAGAGATTGCGTTTGTATATAAATGCGAGAAAATAAAATATAGTGAGGTAAAATTATCATGAAAATACCAAGAAAATTAATTATCCTTTTCGCATCGTTATTAGTGGCGCTTGGCGCTTGGGTATTGATCTTTTCGGACGGTACACCACGCGCGGAGGCTCAGAAGACTCTCGGTTGCAACACCGCAAACGTTGCGGGTA
>DAIRVI010000011.1:0-48975 GCA_036802885.1 Pyrinomonadaceae bacterium | reverse complement strand
GTGCTATCTCGGCAAATAATGGTCCTGCCCTTTCTATTCTCCAGATCCATTACAATCGGTTCGTGGGTAATACTGCCGTAGCGGGTGCCGCGTCGAATGCCCTTCATTTTGTCGAATCATCGGGCAGTGTGAACGCCGATAATAACTGGTGGGGTTGCAACGCCGGTCCCGGCGGAGCTCCGTGCGATAGGGCGGGTGGCGATGTCGCGGGCGGCGGATCGCTGACTACCAGCCCGTGGCTGCAGTTGCGACATACAGGTTCACCATCAGCCGTGTTGCTTGGTGGAAATAGCACCTTGACGGCGGACATATATGGCAGAAACGCGGGTGGACCGCTACCAAACTGTCCTGGAGCAAGCTGCCTGCTTAACGGCTTGGCGCCTTTCACCGTAACTTTTAACAACGCGACGAGAGGAACTCTGTCTGGCGCCGGCACGCAGTTAGTGAATGGCCAGGCGACGGCGACCTTCACGGCGGGGGTCGTCAGCGCCAGTTGCGGAGCTGGCGGCGCGGATGCGGTCGTAGACAGTCAAACCGTCAACGCGCCAGTGACCGTTCAATGCGCCGATTTGACGATGACGAAAGGAAACAACGTCACAAACAGCGCAGTTGTCGGACAGGCATGGACCTGGACGCTGACCGTCACGAACGGCGGCAACGCCAACGCCGTTTTCACGAACGGGCAGACGATCTTGACTGACAATCTGCCAAACAGCAATGTTACTTATGGTTCGCCGAGTTCAAACAATGCCAACGTGAGCTGCAGCATTGCCAGCAGCAATTTGACTTGCACAGCCGCTGTCGCAGGTGTAACTCTCACACCGGCGGCTTCGTTCACTGTGACATTCACAGCGACCGGAACTGCTCCGGCAACAAACGTCAATCCTCGTGCAGCCGGCATCGCGCGGATCGACTCAGGTACTTTGATAGTCGAAAGCAACGAAGGCAACAACGACGCTACGAGCAACACCGTTACGGTCGGCAAAGCGAGCACGACGCTGACAAGCCTGACGGATTCACCCGATCCATCTGTCACCGGGCAGAGTTACACGGCCGGTTTTACGCTCAATGTCACGGCACCCGGCGCCGGGACGCCGACCGGCACCGTGACGGTTGCGGACGGGACGGGAGGATCGTGCATCGCGACACTGCCGGCAACGAGTTGCGCTTTGACGAGCACAACCGCCGGAGCTAAGACACTGACCTTTACATACAGCGGCGACGGCAACTTCCTCACCAGCAACAACACTACTGGGCATCTGGTCAACAAAGCCGACACTACGGCTTCGATCACTGCGGATACGCCCGACCCGTCGAATGTGGGACAAAATGTCACCGTAACTTATAGCGTGGCCGTGACCTCACCGGGCGCCGGCACTCCGACGGGTAACGTGGTTGTTTCGGACGGCGTAACGATTTGTACCGCAACGGTAGCAGCGGGACAGTGTACCGGTCCGATGAACACGGCCGGCAGCCGCAATATCACGGCCACCTATCAGGGCGATACCAATTTTAATGCAAGCCCCGCTTCGGCCAATGCCCCGCATGTCGTCGGAACGGTTACATGGACCGGCGCGTCCAGCACCGCCTTTGCTACCAACGGCAATTGGGACACCGGCCTGGCGCCGGGCTCAGGCGACACCGCCATCATTCCGACAGGTGCAACTAATCAGCCGACCATCAGCGGAGCCACCAGCCTGACCAGTTTGTCTGTGGCCTCTGGCCGCACTTTGACCGTGAACAGCACGCTCACCGTCAGCGGTACACTCACCAATAACGGCACGATCAACGGCAATGGAACGATCATCAACAATTTTTCCAATGCGGGATCACTTGCGCCGGGACTTTCGCCGGGTATTCTGAACATTACCGGCACATATGCAAACCCGGGAATTTTGGCGATTGAGATCGGCGGTACGGGCGGCGCGGGAGTTAATCCCACCGGCCACGACCAGTTATTGGTTTCAGGAGCGGCAACCATGGGCGGCACGCTCAATGTGACCCTGACGAACGGTTTCACACCTGCTCCTGGGAACTCTTTCGTTATCCTTGACGCCGCTACGTCCACGGGAACTTTCGCCATTACAAATCTTCCAAATATCGCGCCGCTTACCTGGAACGTAGCTTATAACAACGCTAATGGAACCGTGACGCTGACCGTGATGGGGCCCACAGCGGCGAATGTAGGGGTCTCGGGACGCGTACTGACATCCGAGGGTCGCGGCGTATCCAAAGCGCGCGTCACATTAACGGACAGCGGCGGAAATATCGTCTATGCAATGACGAGCTCGTTCGGCTATTACCGCTTTGTAAACGTCGCCGCGGGACAGACATATGTCATCGCGGTCACGTCGAAACAGTATCAGTTCACGCCGAGAGTGATCCAGGTTTCGGACGAGCTGACGGGCATTGATTTTATAGCCGATCCTGAAACCTAGGGGTAGTGTCCTATAGGACACTACCAAACTAGACGATCGGCATAATTTTCTTTACCTTTTCGGATTTAGAGGGTAAAATCTTGGGGTACGTTAAGCAACCCATTTTTGGAGGCCGTTCATCATAGCCAACGACGAAGTTCTACAATCAGCCAGTGACCGATTAGGAGTGACAATGGACCAACACTCGGCGGCGATCGCACGGGACATCGTATTTGGGGTTGGAGCCGCTACCGAATCATCGGAGATGCAGGCTCCGCCGGCGATAAGCGTGCAGACGCCTGACCCGGCGGCACCCGATATCGACCTTTGTCGAATGGCGTCGGCGGGCAACCTTGCGGCGTTTGAGCTGATATATCAGCGCTATCACCGCCGCACGTACAGCCTCTGCCTTCGGATGACGAACAGTCAGACCGAGGCCGAAGATCTCACTCAAGAAGCATTTATCCAGCTTTTCCGCAAGATCGGCAGCTTTCGCGGCGATTCGGCGTTCTCGACTTGGCTGCACAGGCTGACGGTCAATCAAGTCTTGATGCATTTTCGTCGGCGAAGCGTAAAGAACGAGCGCACCAGCGAGGATGGCGAGATGCCGGAACAGATGGTTCGCGGCACTTCGAATCCTAACAAAATGCAGGTCGTTGACCGCATCGCTCTAAAAAACGCAATTGCCCAACTGCCGAATGGGTACCGAAATGTATTTGTTTTGCACGACGTCGAGGGCTTTGAGCACGAAGAGGTCGCGAGGATAATGGGCATCTCGGTCGGGACGTCAAAATCGCAGCTACATAAGGCGAGACTCAAGCTGCGAGGGCTCTTGGTCAAGCGGCAGGATTAGATCATAAATTAAATTTAAGAGACACGAACAAAGTAAATCGTTGTTCGTGTTTTTTTTGTCGATTTTTATTGTGATCTTCTGAAAAATATAGGCCTCACAAGGCAACTCTAAAGGGCTGAAAGTAATCTATCAAACAGAAGCAAACCGCTTATATTTGCATTGGAAAATGAATTGCGACGAGTGTAAAAATCTGATCAGCGATTTTATCGACAACGAGCTTGAGGAATCTCAGGCGGCGACAGTCGGTATGCATCTCGCTGCCTGCTCGGATTGCGCACGGGTTCACGAAGATCTCGCGTCGATTCTCGACGTTTGCGTTACGGAATCGCCGGCTAATCTCGTTCCGCCAAATTCAAAAGCCCTCTGGTGCCGGATCAATAACATTATCGAAAGCGAAGTGAAACCTGAGCCGCCACCGGTCGAGAATCCCCGTGGACGATTTTGGCGACTTTCCTTTTCGCAGATGGCGGCCTTCGTAATTGGTATCGCCGTGATAAGCTCGCTGCTCACAGTCGTCGCGTTCAGGAACTATATGCAGCCGTCGGCGGTTGATTTTACGACACGTTCGACAGCGACGCAGACGACATTTGAAAAGGTTTTAGGCAAGATCGGATTGATCGAAACGCCGCAGCAGGACCGCGACCGTCGGCTTAAGGAACAGATCGCGGCTATCGATTATTGGAACGCTCGTGTGCAAACTCGCCGAATGCAGTGGGATCGCGCGACTCGCGACGCTTTTGACCGGAATTTAATGGTTATCGAACAAGCGGTGAATGAATATACGATGATCCTCGACCAGGATCCCGACGACGAACTGTCCGGCGAAATGCTCGATTCGGTGCTGAATGAAAAGATGAATCTGCTTCGTGATTTTTCTGACCTTTAGTTTTTGGTAATGATCTTTCGATCGAATAATCGTTTTGGCCCATCGGGGCGCGCGAAAACTACGATACTCTTGAGCGTAGTTTTTTTCTTTGCGCTGTTTCTAGATGATGTCGCGGCGCAAAAGAAATTTTCGCGTAGCTATCCCACGGGCCAGAATGTACGCCTTAATCTGCGGAACCGCACAGGAACCGTCACCGTCGAGGGCTGGAATCGTGCCGAGGTAAACATCACTGCCATCCTTGAGTCGCCGTCGGCAAATATTCTCCCGCAAAATCTGAGCGGAACGATCGAGATCAACCTCGTTCGCGATAACCAGGGCCGCAACGATGTTGGCAATGTGAATTTCCTTATCCGGGTTCCTTACAACGCTTTGGTAGACATCGAAACGAGGGTTGGCAATCTCAGTGTGAGCAACGTTCGCAGCGGGCTCGTGCGCGCCCACATTTCAAGCGAGGGTGATATAACGCTAACGAACATTGGCTCGACAATGGTTGCGGCTGAGAATGGGATCGGGGACATTTTCTTTGACGGCGAGATACAAGCGGACGGGATTTACCGTTTTTCGTCGATGAACGGCAACATCAGTCTGCGAATTCCGTTCAATTCGTCGTTCCGCGTTGTCGCGACGGCACCGTCGACGCGAAGCATCGCGATCGGTTCGTGTGCAAACTCAAATCTGACTTTTTTGGGTGATGGGCGGCGTGTCGTTGGCCGTTGCGGCGATGGCAGCGCATCGATCAACGTGACAAACCAACGTGGCCGTATCAATTTTTACATTCGCTAGTTCCGGCCCTTATTTTTATTGACCCGCACCAGTCAAAATCGTAAGATTAGCGCGTCCTCACTTACTCGCCGAACAATTTAAGATGAAAAATCGAATTATACTGCTTTTAATTATTTGCCTCGCGGTATTTTCGACCGCGATGTTTGCCCAAACGCCACCTCTGCTGGCTCGCACGATCGTAAAAACGGACAAATTCGATTTTAGAGCCGGCGGGACTTTAACGATCACTGGTGCTCCAAATGGCTCGATCCGAGTTATTGGCACGGGAAAAAACGAGATCGAAATTACGGCTGAGATAAAAATTCAGGCGCAAAACGAGAGTGACCTGAATAGGCTGGCCGAGGGAACAGGGTTTGTGACCGACGACAGCGCGATTCGCGCAAGCATCATCACTGTCGGCGGGCATAACAAGTTTGGGTTGAAGAAGTTACCAAAAGGATTCCCTAAGAATCTGGCCGATATGCCGTTCCGGGTCGATTATGTGATCAGCGTTCCGCATTATTGCGATCTCGAGATAGACGGCGGCAAGGGCGACCTTTCGATAAACGGCGTCGAAGGCTCGATGCGCATCAATTTCCTCGAGACAAACGCAAAGATCGACGTTATTGCCGGCGAGCTGACGATGACGGCCGGCAGTGGGACGGTTGATCTGGCTCTCGGCGTGCTAGGCTGGCGCGGACGGGCGGCAAATATTCAGGTTGCCACGGGTAATCTGAAAGTGCGATTGCCATCGAATATGAGCGCCGAGATCGACGCCACGATACTTCACACCGGTTCGATCGAAAATGCGCTTCCAGATCTAAAACCGCGCGACCGAAAGGTGCCGTTTACCGATAAATCGATCATTGCGAAGGCAGGGCCGGGCGGCCCGAGGCTTAAGTTTACAGTCGGTGACGGAAAAATAAAGATAGAACCGCTGGTGCCGCCGCTTTGAGCTGGACCGATTCGAATTTTGCAAATAGAAGGTGATAAACTACTCTCGTTTATCACCTTTTTTATGACTATCAAATCGGATATTTGGCTCCGGAAAATGGCCGAGGAGCAGCAGATGATCGAACCGTTTCTGGCGGAGCTTGTACGCGAAGTTGACGGCAAGCGAATCATTTCTGCGGGTTGTTCGAGCTACGGTTACGATATGCGGCTTGCGGACGACGGTTTTCGCATTTTCTCGTCCGTTCACGGCAAAGAGATCGACCCGAAACGATTTGACGAACAATATTCTCTCATCGAGCCCGAGTTAAACACAGCGGATGACGGAGCGAAGTACTACCTTTTACCGCCGCATCATTACGGCCTCGGCGTGACCGTTGAGACGTTTAAAATGCCACGAAATGTTACGGGCATCGCGCTCGGAAAATCAACCTACGCTCGTGCCGGATTGTTGGTAAATACTACGCCGCTCGAAGCCGGTTGGACGGGCCGCCTTGTCGTTGAGATCGCGAATTTGGCAAACCTGCCGCTCCGCGTGTATGTAAATGAGGGAATCGGGCAGATCCTGTTTTTCGAATCGGACGAAGACTGCGCCGTTTCGTATAAGGACCGCGGCGGAAAGTATCAGGGACAAACGGGACTCACATTTGCAAAAGTATAGATGATAAAGATCGATAATTACATCGGCGGAGAAATAGTGCAGCCGGCATCCGGCGAATATCTCGACAACTACGATCCGTCAATCGGCCAGGTATATTCGTTGATAGCCGATTCCGACGATCGTGACGTGCACTTGGCCGTCGAGTCCGCAAATGCAGCATTTCCGGCGTGGTCAACGACCTCCGCAGAGGCGAGGCACGACATTTTGATGAGGCTGGTCGCCCTGATCGAGCGTGATCTGGAACCGCTGGCGTTGGCCGAGAGCATTGATCAGGGCAAGCCGGTCAGCTTAGCGCGCACCGTCGATATCCCGCGGGCGGTCGCGAATTTCAAATTTTACGCGACAGCGGCGATGCACACCGAGAATGAATCCCACGACAGCGTCGGTTTGAATGCGATCAACTACACTCTGAGGCAGCCGCTCGGGGTTGTTGGCTGCATTTCGCCCTGGAATTTGCCGCTTTATCTTTTTACGTGGAAGATCGCACCGGCGATTGCCGCGGGATGCACGGTTGTTGCAAAACCGTCAGAAGTGACGCCGATGACAGCGTATTTGCTCTCGAAACTCTGCATCGAGGTCGGTCTGCCGCCTGGCGTTTTGAACATCGTTCACGGCACCGGGCCAAAGGTGGGCTCGGCGATGTCGGCACACAAAGACATCAAGGCAATCTCGTTTACCGGCGGCACAAAAACGGGTGAGGAGATTGCGCGCGTTGCCGCTCCGATGTTCAAGAAGCTCTCTCTTGAACTGGGCGGTAAAAATCCGAACATCATTTTCGCCGACTGCAACTACGAAGAAATGCTGGCAACCACTATCCGCTCGTCGTTCTCAAATCAGGGCGAGATCTGTTTGTGCGGCTCGCGGATATTTGTCGAACGGCCGATGTACGAACAGTTCAAAGGCGATTTTCTTTCGAGGGTGTCTTTGCTCAAAGTCGGCGATCCGCTTGAACCGGATACCAATGTCGGTGCTATCGTCTCTAAGCCACATTTTGACAAGATAATGTCGTACATCGACCTCGCAAAAACAGAAGGCGGTGCAATCTTGACTGGTGGAAAGCAAGCAAATCTCGATGGCCGCTGCGCCGACGGTTGGTTTATCGAGCCGACCGTAGTCGAGGGCCTGCCTTTCGATTGTCGAACGAATCAGGAAGAGGTTTTTGGCCCGTTCGTGACGATCATGCCGTTCGACACTGAGGACGAGGTTCTAAGCTATGCCAACAGCGTCCGTTACGGCCTGTCGGCAAGCGTCTGGACGGAAAATCTGTCGCGGGCTCATCGCGTAGCGGCACGGCTCGAGTCAGGTTTTGTATGGATCAATAGCTGGATGCTTCGGGACTTGCGAACACTGTTCGGCGGCTACAAAGACAGCGGTATAGGTCGCGAAGGTGGTTTTGAGACATTGAGATTTTTTACAGAAGAGAAGAATGTTTGCGTGAAATTGTCAGAACCGCCAGCGTAAGCGGGCGGCCAGTTTTGTGAAAGAAAATTAGCTACAGATAACGCGGAAAAGATTATGAAGAAAACGCTTTTAATTGTAATTGCCATTTGTATTTTTACGAACTTACTTGTTGCGCAGAAGCCGGCGACTGAATCGGCCATGTCGCGGTTTTTACGGTATGTGAAGATCGACACCCAGTCGGCTGAGGACCAGCCCGCGCCGCCTTCGACGAAGAAGCAGCTTGACCTGGCGAGATTACTGGAAAAAGAACTGAAAGGCCTTGGTGTTCAAAATGTGCGGATGAGCGAATGGGGCATTGTGTATGGAATGGTCCCGGGGAATCTGCCTGACAACTCAAAGGTTCCGACGATCGGTTTTATCGCTCATATGGACACCAGCCCAGCGGTATCTGGTGCGAATGTAAACGCCATAATTAACAAGAATTACCAGGGCGGCGACATCGTTTTGCCAAACGACAAAACGCAGATTATTTCGGTCGCGCAGAATCCCGATCTAAAAAATATGATCGGCGACGACATCATCACGGCGGACGGCACGACCTTGCTCGGCTCTGACGACAAATCGGGCATTGCCGAGCTGATGACGATGATAGACATTCTCAATCAAAACCCGAGCATCAAGCACGGCAACATCGCGATCGCGTTCACGCCCGATGAAGAGGTTGGCGGCGGCATCGAAAAATTCGATATCAAGGGCTGGGGAGCACAGTTCGCATACACGGTTGATGGCGAACAACTTGGCGATATCTCAAACGAAACCTGGTCGGCACGTACGGCGACGGTCACATTCCGCGGCAAATCGACGCACCCCGGTACGGCGAAAGGAATATTGATCAATTCGACTTATGCGGCGGGAGATTTTCTCGCTGCGTTCTCAAAGTATCCATTTCGTCCCGAGACGACTGCCGGCAGAGTCGGATTTATTCATCCGTACGTAGGCACCCTCGATATCGAGACATCGACGATAAAAATACTGATCCGTGACTTTGACCTGAGCGGCGTTGAGGCAAAAGAAAGAACGATAAAGCGATATGTCGCGGCGACGCAAAGACGGTTCCCCAAAGTGAAGATAGAATATGCAAGCGTGCTCGGTTATCTGAACATGAAAGAGACGCTCAAAAATTATCCGCAGCTTACCGACTACGCCATCGAAGCCGCTCGACGTGCCGGTATCAAAGCCGAACTTCGCCCAATTCGCGGCGGAACGGACGGCTCGCGGCTCACGGCGATGGGGTTGCCGACGCCAAATCTGTTCACCGGCGGGCATAATTTTCACGGCAAGCTCGAGTGGAACTCGCGACGCGGGCTCGAAAAATCGACCGAGACGCTGCTGCACCTCGTGCAGATCTGGGCCGAGAAGTCTAGGTAGATGCGTCTGTTAACCGCGGATGGCGCAGATCAGAACAAACGGGGGTTCGTTATTCTTATCTGTGTTATCTGCGTCATCTGCGGCTAAAATTCGCTATTTCTTTTCAATATATAAGTCCGGAAACTTCTCTTTCAAAGCAGCGACTTTTGGCCGGTCGTGGTAAACGATATAGGGCTGGTTAGGATTCTTCTTCATGTAATCCTGATGATAGTCTTCGGCATCGTAAAACTGCTCGAGCGAAACGACCTGCGTTGCGACGGGTTTTGGAAAAACTTTCGCCTTGTTGATCGCATCGATAAAGTCGTTTGCGAGTTTCTTCTGATCTTCGCTTGCGTAAAAGATCGCCGAGCGATATTGCGGCCCGACATCGGGGCCCTGACGATTAACCTCGGTCGGGTCGTGTGCGACCGAGAAGAAAACGCTCAAGAGCTGCGTGTAACTGACCTTTGTCGGGTCAAACTTGACGGTCACAGCCTCGGCGTGCTGGGTCGTACCCTCGCTGACATCGTCGTAGTTGGCGCTCTTTGCGTCACCGCCGGAATAGCCCGATTTCACATCGGTCACGCCTTTTACATGCTCAAAAACGGCTTCGACGCCCCAAAAGCAGCCGCCTGCAAATACGGCGGTCTGCTCGCCTTTAGTAGGCTCAGCCGAAACGACAGGTGCGATCTCTCTGAGATCGACGGTTTTCGACGAACTAGTTGACACGCTGCACGCCACCGCGGCAACGAGCGTTAATATCAATGATAACTTCATAAGCTTAACCATAAATGATGCGGACGAACCTTTCTTATTATATTCGATAATCGTCCGTCAGTAGATTCCACGGCGTCAGCATTTTATTCCGCGAGGAATTTGCTAGAATCGAACTTCACCTTATGAATAAGGACGTTTTCGAATCGTCAAAAGCTCCCGAACCGGTCGGCCTCTATCCGCACGCACGGCGTGTCGGGAATTTGCTGTTTCTCTCGGGCGTCGGACCGCGTGAGCGGGGAACAAGGAAGATACCGGGCGTCGAGCTAAATGATGCGGGCGAGATCGTCTCGTATGACATCGAAACGCAGTGCCGCTCGGTGTTTCAGAATGTGCGTTACATTCTCGAAGACGCCGGATCGTCGTGGTCGCAGATAGTCGATGTGACTGTGTTTTTGACAAACATGAAAGACGATTTCGCGACTTACAACCGCGTCTATGCCGAGTATTTCGCCGACAATCAGCCGTGCCGGACGACGGTCGAGGTCGGCGCGCTGCCGACGCCAATCGCGATCGAGCTAAAGGTGATCGCGACGATTTGAGTAAACGTGTCGGTAGCCCGCACGTAAGTAAGGGCTCTGTGCGTGACGAAGAGCCCTTACTTACGTGCGGGCTACTGACACAAAAGATGTAAGGAGATATAAGTGATACAAACAAAAGGTTACGCAACACATGACAAGCAGGCCAAATTTGCGCCGTTCGACTTTGAACGTCGCGATGTTGGTCCAAATGATATCTTGATCGACATAGAATACGCAGGCATTTGCCACTCGGACATTCATCAGGCACGAGCCGAATGGGAGCCGATGATACCGTCGATTTACCCGATGGTGCCCGGACACGAGATCGTTGGTCGCGTCGCGCAGGTCGGCAATGCAGTTACAAAATTTAAGGCCGGCGACGTCGCGGGCATCGGTTGCTTTGTCGACTCATGCCGAGAGTGCCCGGCTTGTCAGCAAGGTGTTGAGCAGTATTGCATCAAGGGCAGCGCTCAGACATACAACAGCACGGAGATGGATCGCGAGACGCCGACGTTCGGCGGGTATTCCAAGCAATATGTAGTTGACGAACAATATGCTCTGAAAGTAAAAGCAACTGGTGATCATTCAGGCATTGCTCCGCTATTGTGCGCCGGAATAACGACGTACTCGCCATTGAAACGCTGGAAGGTCGGCGCGGGAACGAAAGTCGCCGTCGCCGGTCTCGGTGGGCTCGGGCACATGGGCGTTAAGCTCGCCGCCGCGATGGGTGCGGATGTGACGGTGCTCAGCACGTCGCCATCAAAAGAGACGGATGCAAGACGCCTTGGCGCCAAATATTTTTTGAACACAAAGGACGAAGATGCGATGAGATCCGCAGCGGGCAGCTTTGACTTTCTTCTCGATACGATCTCAGCCCCGCACGATTATAATGCGTATCTCGGCTTGCTTACGTTGAACGGCGTCATGGTCGTTGTCGGCGTCCCGACCGAGCCGTTACCGCTTCACGCCTTCTCATTGATCGGTGGGAATAAGGTCTTGGCAGGATCATTGATCGGTGGCATTCCCGAAACCCAGGAAATGCTCGATTTTTGCGCCGAGCATAACATAACCTCCGACGTCGAGGTCATCATGCCCGACCGTATCGAAGAAGCCTACGACCGCACCGTTAAGGCAGACGTTCGTTACCGTTTTGTGATCGATATGCAGTCAGAAAAGTGAAAAAGGTGAAAAGTGAAAATGTGAAAAAGTGTCAATTCCAACACACGACTCACCTTTTATCTTTATATGAGATACGTCGCATTGCTCCGCGGCATTAATGTTACGGGCAAAAACATGATCAAAATGGAGACGCTTCGCGATACTTTCACGGCGCTCGGTTTTAAGAATATAAAGAGCTATATCAACAGCGGAAATTTGATTTTTGATACAGCGAAAACCGACGACGGCAAACTAGCGGCGAAGATTCACGACGCAATTCAAAGAGATTTTGGATTCGACATTTCCGTGATGGTACGTTCGATGGCCGAGATCGAAGAGATCGTCGCCTGGAACCCTTTCGACGGGCAATTCGAAAGCCATAAGGATGTACATGTTTTCTTCTTAAACGAAAAACTCACCGGTGACCAAGAAGCCCTCCTCCTCGCGCAAGGCAACGAAAATGAGGTGTTTGCAATTATGGGTCGCCACGTTGCCTGCCTGCTTAAGATCCATATTACGGATAGTGCGGTCGGCAAAGGTTTTATCGACAAAAAGCTGAAAGTCGCCGCGACCGGCCGTAATTGGCGGACGGTAACGAAAATAGTCGAAATGTAAAAGGTCGAGGCTATGCCACGACCCCGTCTATTCGTTGGAATCCAATTCCTTCAACAATTCTTTCATTTCTTTGAAGGCGGGCCGGTATGTGAGTGCGAACCCGATCTCGGTCGCGACGATGGAGATTATCTCAAAGCCGATAAACGATTCAACAAGCGAAAATGTCCAATGCCAGATCTTGATCGAAGGTGGATCAAAGCTGCCGAACGCATAAATGATCAGCGGCACGGAGAACGGCATTACCGCGTACATCAATATTCGTGTGCGTAGAAAGTAACTTTTCATCTTCGCTGTCTTTAGGTTCAACGATCGCTTTAAGTCAGAGGAATTCGATTCCGTGTCGTCTACATTGTAGAATGCTCGGAGGTCGCGGACATACCAAATTACGATCGCAACGCAAAAGATCGACAGGGGGATCAGTTTCGAATTATAAAGGGCCAATCCGACAATTATCCCGGCCGATCCGACTTGTATCCACGTATCGATCATTGCCTTTTTTCGCAGTTTCGAACGCCATGCATCAAGGTTTCTGAGAAGCACTACGAAGTCGATCTTCGGAACGTCGTGTTCACCCTGCCAAAGCTGTTTCATTTCATTTTCTTTCATCGTATCTTCTCCACTAGCTGTTTTTTTGATCGGTTCAGGCGTGTCGCGACATTCGTTTTGCTAATGCCGAGAATTTGGGCCGTCTCTTCATATGACTTGTCTTCGAGAAAAAGACTGACTATCGCACGGTCGATCGGTTTCAATTCGCGGATCGCGGCGTAAAGTTGTTGAAGTTGCCCCGTGTCCGTATTTTCCTGCACTGGCAGAACAAAAGCCTTGGGGTCCAACGATTCGTATCGTTTATTGTGCCGGCCCAGCTTCGAACGAAAGCTCAAGGCGGTGTTGATGCAGACCTGATAGATCCAGGTGGAGATCTTGGCGTCGCCGCGAAAGTTCTTGATCGACAGCCATATCTGGACGAGCATTTCCTGAAACAACTCTTCGTACTCATCCGGATTATTCGTGTAGACGCGGCAGAGCTTATGCAACACACCGGCATTTTCACTGATCGTCTTTTCGAAATCTGGCTTCATCGCTAAGATTAGTCTCGCTGGTTCGGCGAAAATCACAAATATCGAAACAACATAGAAAGGATATTTGCACTCGATCACGATTCTACTTCGTGCTTTTCCTGTGTTTCGCGGGTAAAATCTTTTTATGATCCGACGACCTTTCAATTTCAAACAATGGATCGACGAGCACCGGCACTTGCTCAAGCCTCCGGTCGGGAATCAGTGTGTTTATGATGACGAAGATTTTATCGTGATGGTGGTCGGCGGGCCGAATTCGCGTAAGGATTATCACTGGGACGAAGGCGAAGAGCTTTTTTATCAGCTCGAAGGCGATATAAAAGTGCAGATTCAGGAAGATGGGCGGGCGGTCGAAGTGCCGATCCGTGAAGGCGAGATGTTTTTGCTGCCGCCGCGCGTTCCGCACAATCCGATTCGCGGGAGCAACACCGTCGGCCTCGTCATCGAGCGCAAACGTCGGATAGGCGAACTCGACGGCTTGCTCTGGTTTTGCGAAAACTGCAACGAGAAACTCTACGAAGAGTACTTCCAGCTCGCGGACATCACGACGCAATTCCAAGGCATTTTCAAAAAGTTCTACGGTGATGAAACCATGCGAACCTGCAAAAGTTGCGGCACCGTAATGCAGCCTCCGCCGATCGCGAGCTGACCCGCCATTGTAAAGTTTTGTAAAACGCCCAGGCTTTACCCTGTTCCCAATTGATAATTGCCGTAATCTGTCCTAAATTGTTTGCAACTCAACAATAATCTGTTTTTTTGCGATGGGTTTACCCTTTTCAGTTCGAGGTCTATGAATGATTATGAAAACTTCACGTGTGCTTAATCTCCTGGTTCTTTCGTGTTTGGTGCTGGTCGCAGCGATGACCGGTGCGGCACAGCGTTCGACGCCGACACCACGTCCGACTGCGTCTCCAAAAGCATCTGCAACCGCTACGCCTGCACCGACCGCGAGGATGACGATCAAGGATGCGATATCGAGCCTCCGATTCCGCGAGATCGGCCCGGCAGTGATGGGCGGCCGAATCAATGATATCGAGGTTGAACCGAATGACGCCCGTGTGATCTACGCGGCAGCGGCCTCGGGCGGCATCGTCAAATCGGTAAACGGCGGCACATCGTGGACGACCATTTTCAACAATGAAGCCGTGCCGAGCATTGGCGACGTGGCGATCTCGCCGTCGAATCCGACAATTGTCTGGGCGGGCACCGGCGAGTCCAATAACCGCCAAAGCTCGTCGTGGGGAAACGGCGTTTATAAGTCGATGGATGCAGGCAAGACCTGGAAACTAATGGGCTTGCCGAACTCGTTCGCGATACCGCGTATCGTGGTTCATCCGACAAACCCTGATATCGTTTACGTCGCCGTTCTCGGCAATCTGTGGGCGCCGAACAGCGAGCGCGGTGTTTACAAAACGAGCGATGGTGGCCGCAGCTGGCAGCACGTTTTGAAGGTCAACGACGACACCGGCGCGACCGAACTTGCGATCGACAGCGAGAGCCCGAATATTCTTTACGCCGCGACGTATCAGCGTCGCCGCACTGTGTTTGGTTTTAACGGCAGCGGCGAGCACAGCGCACTTTACAAATCGAATGATGGTGGCGAAACCTGGGTGAAAATCACAAAAGGCATGCCGTACGACACCGAGAACGCCCCGACGCCGCGTCCCGAAACGCTCCTCGAAACCGGACGCATCTCGATCTCGGTTTACCCGAAAGACACGAACATCGTCTTTGTCACGATCGAGCACGCAAACGGCGGCGTCTATCGCTCGAACGACAAGGGCGAAACCTGGACGCGAGTCGCCGAGATCGGTTCGGTACCGCGACCGATGTACTTTTCTAAGCTTCGTGTCGATCCTAACAACGATCAGCGCCTTTGGCTCGCCGGCGTTACGATGCAGTATTCCGAGGACGGTGGACGAACTTGGTCGGGTAACTTTGCACGCGCACCGCACTCGGATATTCACGGAATTTGGATCAACCCGAAAGATTCTAATCACTTGATCATCGGCGGCGACGGCGGTATCAACATAACCTATGACCGCGGCCGAACCTGGGATTACTCAAACACCGTTCCGCTCGGCCAGTTTTATGAAATCGGCGCAGATAACAGCTTTCCGTACAAAATTTGCGGCGGTCTGCAGGACAATAACACCTGGTGCGCCCCGTCGATGACATATCATCCGCGCGGCATCTCGAATGACGACTGGTACACGATCGGCGGCGGCGACGGCTTTTACGCGCAGCCCGACCCAAACGATCCGAACATCGTTTACGCCGAGTCACAGGACGGTAACCTATTGCGTCGTAATACTTTAACCGGTGAAAGCAAAGGCATCCGGCCGCGCGAAGACGAAGGTGAAAAGTTCTTCCGCTTCCAGTGGAACTCGCCGATTGTTATTTCTGCGTACGACTCGAACACGATCTATTACGCCGGCAATTTTGTGTTCAAATCGACAAATCGCGGTGATACATGGGCGAAAGTCAGCCCCGATCTGACGACCAACGTCGACCGCAACACGCTCGCGATCATGGGCAAAGTGCCCGACAAAAACACCCGCTCGCGACACGACGGCGTGCAGCAGTACCCGACGATAACCTCGATCTCCGAATCGCCCGTAAACCGCAATGTGCTCTGGGCAGGAACGGACGACGGTAATTTGCAAGTCACGCGCGACGGTCAAAACTGGAAGAACGTCGTCGAAAAAGTTCCCGGCGTGCCGAAAGGAACATATGTCAGCCGCGTGGTCGCATCGCGTGAGAACGAGGCGACTGCCTATGCGACGTTCGACGGCCATCGGATGGGCGACTTTAAGGTTTACGTTT
The DNA here is from genome assembly GCA_036802885.1 of Pyrinomonadaceae bacterium. Lineage (GTDB taxonomy): Bacteria > Acidobacteriota > Blastocatellia > Pyrinomonadales > Pyrinomonadaceae > OLB17. Next base: position 32,667 of record DAIRVI010000011.1, on the reverse strand, counting down.
ACATGACGACAGATTACGGCGAGACATGGAAATCGATCGCGTCAAATCTGCCGCAAAACAACGGTGTTGTAAACGTCATTCGTGAACATCCGCGCAACCCAAATCTGTTACTCGTCGGAACCGAATTCGGCCTTTTCGCCTCGTTCGATCGCGGCGGCAATTGGACGCAGCTAAAGCATAACCTGCCGACCGTGCCCGTTGACGACATCCTTATCCATCCGCGCGAAAACGATCTGATATTGGGAACCCACGGGCGTTCGATCTGGGTGATGGATGACATCACGGCACTTGAGCAGATAAACGAGACCGTGTTGAACAGCAGCGTTCATCTTTTCGATACTCGACAGGCCGTGATGTACCGGACGTGGAACAACAAATCGCTAACGTCCGACAAAGCGTTTTATGGCCAGAACCCGCCGAACGGCGCGCTGCTGAACTTTTATCTCAAGGAGCCGCTCGGTGAAAAAGAGACCGTTGCGATCACGATCCAAGACGCTGCCGGACAAACGGTCAGAACTATCAATTGCAACCGTCCGCAGCCATCACCAACTCCGCCAGCTCAGCCAGGCGGAGGTGGCGGCGGCGGTGGAGGTGGATTCTTCGGCGGCGGCGGAGCTGCTCAGCCGTGCATAGCAAACAAGGGCGTGAATAGATACGTTTGGGATCTGCGTTCGCGCCCCGCCGGTCCTCAACTTCCTCCAGGCGGCGGTGCAGGCGGACCCGGCGGACCTGGAGGCGGTTTTGCGGCGGCGCTGGCCCAGCTTGGGTTCCGGGTTGATCCGGGCGATTACACCGTGAAGATGAAACTCGGCGATAAAGAGGTCACGAAAACAGTTAAAGTTATTGATGATCCGCGCATTGTCTTTTCAGCCGAGGACCGCGCAAAGAAACGTGCTGCTATCACCAAACTTCAGCCACTCGTGATGCAGGCTGGTCTCGCCCAAGCTTCGATAGTCACGCTTCGCACAAACGTCAACAACGCGATCGAAGCGTGGAAGCGGCCGGGCACGCCGCAGCCGCCCGAGAACGTAAAGAAAGCTGCCGATGATCTGCTCAAAAAGATCGACGCCGCATACGTGAACTGGGGCACGCCGCCGTCGCTGGTTAGCAACATCAGCCAGGCCGGGCCGCCGCTCGTCGAGCTGCCAACTCCGCTGAATCAACGTGTTGCACAGTTGATCTTCGCGATCGAAGGAGCGTCTACCGCTCCGACGATCTGGGAATTAGGCCAGATCGATATTCTGTCGAGCAAGATTCCACCGGCGGTCGATGAGGTTCGAAAACTCGTGACCGAGGATTTGGCGGCACTCAACACGATGATGCTGGACGCCAAGATGCCTCACATCCAGCCGCCTACATTCGGTGGCGGCGGCGGCAGGCGTCCGCCGACCGAGGAAGACATAGATCGGTAAACTTGCTTGCAGTAGCTCGCCGATAAAACGACTCGGAACCTCTGTGGGTTCCGAGTCTTTTCTTTTCTGCGTTTTCGTGTAACGTCGTCTGTCGGTAAAATGGTTTGAATGTTAAAGATCGACGTCCACACGCATATCCTGCCGCGCGAGATTCCCCGCTGGAAAGAGAAATTCGGCTATGGCGGGTTTATCGGGCTTGAACATTACAAGCCTTGCTGCGCTCGGATGGTGCGAGATGATGGCGTTTCTTTCCGAGATGTTGAAGAAAACTGTTGGAGTGCCGAAAAGCGCTTACAAGAATGTGATGCGACCGGTGTGAATGTTCAGGTGCTTTCGACCGTGCCTGTAATGTTCAGTTATTGGGCAAAACCTCAGGACGGAGCCGAGATAGCAAAATTCCTAAATGACGGCATCGCTGAGATCGTATCGAAGTATCCGAAGAGGTTCATCGGCCTCGGCACTGTGCCGATGCAGGATGTGGATCTCGCGATAAAAGAACTTGAGCGGTGCAAGCAAATCGGGCTGGTCGGCGTGCAGATCGGAACAAATGTAAACCAGCTCAATCTCGGCGAGCCGGGGTTCTTTGATTTTTTCGCCGCGTGCGAGCGGCTGGGCATGGCCGTGTTTGTCCATCCGTGGGATATGATGGGCGAACGCGATATGCAGAAATACTGGTTGCCGTGGCTCGTCGGAATGCCGGCAGAGGTCTCGCGCGCGATTTGTTCGCTGATCTTTTCAGGAACGCTGAAACGCTTGCCGCAATTGCGTATCTGCGTCGCCCATGGCGGAGGTTCATTCCCGGCTACGATCGGGCGGATCGAGCACGGTTTCAATGTCCGGCCAGACCTATGTGCCGTCGACAACCCTCACAACCCGCGTAAGTATCTGAGGCGAATGTACTTCGACTCGCTCGTCCACGATGCGTCGACGCTCGAGTATCTGATGAAACTAGTCGGTGCCGATCAGATCGCGATGGGCAGCGATTATCCTTTTCCGCTTGGCGAGGCAGAACCTGGCCGTTTGATCGAATCGATGGATTACGATGACGGAATCAAGGCAATGTTGCTGCACGGTGCGACGTTGAATTGGTTGGGGCTCGAAAAAGGGTTATTTATCTGACTTGACTAGCTAGTCTGACTAGAAATAGTATTAGATTGTGAAAGTCAGCGTTTACGAAGCTAAATCAAAACTCAGTCAGATGATAAATGCCGCTCTAGACGGTGATGAGGTCGTTATTACTCGAAACGGCAAGGACACCGTTAGGCTGGTGCCGGTCCCAAAGAAGAATGGCGACTGGATCGGCATATATGACGGACAGATCATTATCCATGATGATTTCGACGAACCGTTAGAGGAAATTGGAGAGTATAGTTGAGTATCCTGATCGACACACACGTATTCCTTTGGGCGGCCGGGATTGGCGGACGGCTATCCGAAAGTGCAAAGACTCTGCTGACGGAGTCGGGGCAGCCGCTCTTTTTTTCGGCAGCAAGTGCATGGGAGATAGCGATCAAATGGTCAAAAGGACGGTTGACTCTACCTGCTTCTCCGAGTGAGGTCATTAACAACGTTGTCCGGGCCGGTGGCATAACGCAGCTTTCCATTACGTTCAAAGATGCCTGTGCGGTCGCGGATCTGCCATTCCACCATGACGATCCGTGCGATCGGTTCTTGGTTGCTCAGGCACGGACGAATGGTTTGCGATTAATGACCGCGAACCCAATACTAGAGAGATACGATGTCGATGTGATCGCCCTTTGGATAAATGACGATGAATGACGTGAATTACAAAAACGCGATGGAAGAGTTAGATTCTGCTGATCCGCTGAGCAACTTTCGCGATCGGTTCCATTTTCCCGAAGCGGCCAACGGCGCGGAGCCGATATATTTCACGGGCAATTCGCTTGGGCTGATGCCAAAAACGGCTCGCGGGTATGTCGAACAAGAATTAGATGATTGGGCGCGTCTGGCGATCGAGGGGCACACTCACGCAAAACATCCATGGCTGCCGTATCACGAATTTCTGACTGAGCAGATGGCCACGATCGTTGGAGCGATGCCGATCGAGACGGTCGTTATGAACTCGTTAACGGTCAATCTGCATCTGCTGATGGTTTCGTTTTACCGGCCGGTGGGTGAGAGACGCAAGATCGTGATCGAAAAGGGAGCGTTTCCGTCGGACCAATATGCGGTCGCGTCGCAGATACGTTTCCACGATCTCGATCCGCGTGATGTTTTAATCGAGCTTACACCGCGCGATGGCGAGTCGACGTTGCGTACCGAGGATATTATCGAAACGATCGAACGCGAGGGCAACTCGGTGGCATTAATACTGCTCGGAGGTGTGAATTATTACACAGGCCAGGCGTTTGAAATGCGTGAAATTACCGAGGCTGGACATCGCGTAGGGGCGATCGTCGGATTTGATCTCGCCCATGCGGCCGGTAATCTGCAGCTCGAACTTCACGATTGGGGCGTTGATTTCGCGGCGTGGTGTTCGTACAAGTATCTGAATGGCGGGCCGGGAGCCGTGGGCGGGGCATTTGTTCACGAAAGGCATGCCAATTGCAATACAATACCTAGGTTCGCTGGATGGTGGGGACATGAAAAAGAAACCCGTTTTTTGATGGGCCCTGAGTTTCGCCCGATCGCGGGTGCCGAGGGTTGGCAGGTGTCGAACCCGCCGATCTTGGAGATGGCGGCCTTGCGGGCGTCACTTGAGATTTTTGATGAGGCCGGAATGTCCGCTATTCGGGCAAAATCTGAAAAGCTGACAGGCTATTTGCGGTTCTTGCTAGATGGCATCGGGGACGACCGAATTTCGGTCATAACACCATCGGATCCGGGTCAGCGAGGCTGCCAGCTTTCAATCCGGGTACGAGGCGGCGACCGGACTTTGCACGAGCGGATAGTGGCACGAGGCGTTTCGGCCGACTGGCGAGAGCCGGACGTGATCAGGGTCGCCCCGGCGCCGCTCTATAACAGTTTTTCAGATGTATTTCGCTTTGCCGAAATACTGCGGGGCGAACTCGGCGGGATCGGTTAGCAAAGGGATGGGCCGGTGTATTATTAGATTGACTCTAGAGCAATATGATCAGGGCAAAGTTCAACGGAATCGCAGGTGAGTTCGCCGACGGCGTTACTATTTTGGCCGCGGCGCATAGTATTGGATTAGATATCCCGACGCTTTGCAACGACGAGCGGCTCGATCCGGTCGGTGCCTGCCGAATGTGCCTGGTTGAGGTCAAAGGCCGTGCCCATGAGACTGTTTCTTGTACGACACTTCTGTCAGACGGAATGGAGGTCGAAACCCACAGCGACCAGATAGAATCTGCCCGAAAATGGAATTTGCGAATGCTCGCTGGCAATTATCCCGCCGATGCGTTCACAACCTATCTCGACAAACCCTTTCACAAAATCGCTGCTGATTACGGGCTGACGGCCGACGATTTTCTCGGCGATCACTCGATCGCGGCGGACTCGTCACACACCTATATCAACGTGGATATGTCGCGATGCATCAACTGTTATGCGTGCGTGCGGATTTGCGCAGACGTACAGGGCCAATTTGTCTGGCACGTCATTGGACGTGGCGAAGACTCGCATATCATGCCCGATTCGTTCGGAGCGTTTGGCGACAGCACATGCGTTTCGTGTGGGGCGTGTTCGGACGCGTGCCCGACCGGAGCTCTGGAAGATAAGACAGTCATTGAGCGAGGTTTCCCGACTGCGTGGACAAAGACCACATGTCCGTATTGCGGTACGGGTTGCGAGATGAATGTTGGCGTCCGCAACGATCGTGTCGTGCAGGTCAAACCGGTGATGGACGCCCCGGTAAATTATGGCCATCTTTGCGTCAAAGGCCGCTACGCGTTTGATTTTATCGATGCCGATGACCGCGTGACTGAGCCGATGATCCGCGAGGATGGCGATTGGCGTGTTGTTTCGTGGGACGAAGCAATTCAGTTCACAGCGAATAAGCTCAAGGCGATCGACGCAGAGTTTGGTAAAGAAAGCATCGCGGTGTTGGGTTCGGCCCGTGCAACGAACGAGGAAAATTATCTCGCTCAAAAGTTCACACGTGTCGTTCTCGGCACAAACAACGTCGATTGCTGCGCCCGCGTTTGTCATACGCCTTCGGCGGCCGCCATGAAAATGATGATCGGCACGGGGGCGATGACGAATTCGTTTGACGATATCGAAAAGGCACGGACGATCATTCTCTGCGGCGCCAACCCGAGCGAAAATCATCCGATCCCGGGAGCACGCATCAAGCAGGCGGTGATCAAGAATGGCGCCAAGCTGATCATCGTTGACCCGCGAAAGACTGAGCTGACCAAATACGCCGACGTTCATCTGCAATTGCGGCCGGGCACGAATATCCTGATGTTTAATGCTCTCGCCCACGCGATCATTGACGAGGGGATGTCAGATCCTGAATTCATCCGAACGCGCGTGCTGGAATACGAAGAATTCAAGGCGTTCGTCGCCGAATATTCGCCCGAATCGGTCGCCGAGCGATGCGGTGTGGACGCCGAATTGATCCGTAAGGCCGCGCGTATATATGCGACCGACACGCCTTCGATGGCGATGCATGGTTTGGGCATGACCGAGCATTTACAGGGAACCGAGGGCGTGATGACGATCGTCAATCTCGCTTTGCTAACCGGAAATATCGGCAAGCCGGGTGCGGGTGTCAATCCGCTTCGAGGGCAAAATAATGTTCAGGGCTCGGCTCACATGGGCTGTGATCCGGGGATATTGACCGGCTCTATTACGATCGAAGCGGGCCGCGAGCTGTTTGAAAGAGTCTGGAAAACTCCGGTGCCGACGGCCGCAGGACTAAATCAACTGCAGATGATCGACGCGGCTCGTGATGGCAAACTTAAGGCTCTTTGGACCATCGGTTACGATGTATTTTTGTCGAACGCCAACGCTCACGAGACTGAAAAGGCTTTCGCAAACATGGACTTGGTCATCATTCAGGATTTTTTTATGAATGAGACCGGCAAACGATTCGGCCACGTCTTTTTCCCGGCCACGACGTCATTTGAGAAAGACGGCACGTTTATGAACGGCGAGCGTCGCGTTCAGCGAATCAGGACTGCGGTAACTCCGCGCGGAAATTCCCGCTCAGATCTCGAAATAATCTGCGAACTGGCATCTGCGATGGGGCACGCAAAAGATTTTAGCTTTAAGACGGCCGAAGAAGTGTGGAACGAGGTTCGGGCCGTTTGGCCGCCGGGCTTTGGAATAACTTACGATCGGATTGAGAAGGCCGGTATCCAATGGCCTTGCCCCGATGTCGATCACCCGGGGACTGAAGTGCTGCACGGCGAATCGTTCTCGAATGGGGTCGCCGCCGCGCTTCGGCGTATCAAATACAGGCCTACGAAAGAGGTTGTATCGGACGAATTTCCGTTTATGCTGACCACGGGCCGCGTCTTAGAGCAATTCAACGCGGGCACGATGACGATGCGTACGCCGAACCGCAAGCTTCGTCCGACCGATCTGCTGATGATCTCAAAGGACGATTCGAAACGGCTCTCGATCGCTGCGGGCGAGTCTGTGCGGCTCAAGAGCAATTACGGCGAAGCTGTTCTGCCGGTTGAAATAACCGACAGGGTCAAAACGGGCGAGCTTTTTGCTTCGTTCCACGATCCGGCAGTTTTCCTGAATTACGCTACCGGTCCGACCCGCGATCGATTTACGCAGGCACCCGAATTCAAAGTGACTGCTGTTCGTATTGAGAAATTGAACGAACAACTGCCCAGCAACTAATGCCAGTACCGAAAGTAACTATTATCGGAGCCGGGCTAGCCGGCTCGCTGCTGTCGATCTATCTCGCGAAACGAGGGATTTCCGTCGATGTCTATGAGGCTCGCGGCGATATGCGTCTCGAGGAGGTTGCCGCCGGACGCTCGATAAATCTTGCGCTCTCCGATCGCGGCATCGCGGCTCTGCGTGAAGTCGGCATGGATGAATACATGCTTGCCGAGGCGGTGCCGATGACCGGACGGATGATCCACGCCGTTTCGGGCGAAACAAAGCTTTTGCCGTACAGCGGCCGCCAAGGTGAATTTATCAACTCCGTCTCGCGATCCGGACTGAATATCGCGCTGATAAACGAAGCGGACGCTTACGACGAAGTGACGTTTCATTTCAATGAACGATGCGTCGATTTTGACTGTAAAACAGGTGAAGCGAAGTTTTCGAGCGGCGTCGCGACGAGCAGCGAAACCGTGATCGCGACCGACGGTGCGGGTTCGGCGGTGCGACATGCGATGATGAACGGCGGCGTCGAGCGGTTTGATTTTTCGCAAGTTTGGTTAGAACACGGTTATAAGGAACTGCATATCCCGCCGGCTTCAGACGGCCGTTTCCTTCTCGAAAAGAATGCACTTCACATCTGGCCCCGGCATCAGTTCATGATGATCGCGTTGCCGAATTTTGACGGGAGTTTCACGTGCACTTTATTTCTGGCTCACAAGGACGCCGAGTCCGCGTTCGACAATCTAACCGATGAGGACGCCGTTCTAGAGTTCTTTAACCGCGAATTCCCGGACGCCATTCCACTGATGCCGACACTCGTCGAAGATTTTTTCGCAAACCCCACAGGCAATCTCGGCACGGTCAAATGTTTCCCCTGGAACGCCGGTGGCAATGCTCTGCTCCTCGGCGATTCGGCTCACGCGGTCGTACCGTTTTATGGCCAGGGAATGAACTGTGCCTTCGAGGATGTTCGTGTGCTCGACGGGTTGATCGAAAAGCACGGCACCGACTGGAAGACGGTTTATGAGGAATACGGTGAGCTTCGCAAAGAGAATACCGACGCCATTGCCGACATGGCAGAGGAGAATTTTTACGAAATGCGCGACGCGACGGCCGACCCTGTCTTCCAACGCAAACGCGAACTCGAGACCAAACTCGAACAGACCTTTCCGGACTATTTCTCAAAATACTCCATGGTCACGTTTCGCGAAGACCTGCCGTATTCGGTCGCGAGAGAAAAAGGCAACGCTCAGGACAGATTACTGATGGAGATCTGTGCGGATGTCGAGACCGTTGTTGATCTCGATCTGTCCCAAGTGAAAACAAGGATAAGCCAACTGTGATCATCGACCTCGAAAAACTGGGCGAGCCGATCGACATCTCGGTACCATTACGTTTCAACGGACCGCAACCGAATGCTTATGGGGTTGAAGCAGCGACTTCGAAAGCGTGTGAGGCTGGCGATCTAGTCGGGGACACGCGGCGTGGCGGAAGTTGCAATTTTGAGCGGTACTCGGTTATTCCGCACTGCAACGGGACACATACGGAATGTGTGGGGCATATTACCGTTGACCGGATATCGGTCTTGGATTGTTTAAAGGATGTTTTGATGCCCGCGGTTTTGGTGACGGTTGAGCCAGAAAGATCAGTCGATGGTGATTTAATAATTACGCGACGGTCGCTTCAAGCAGCGATTGCGGACAAGGGCCTCCGCGTTCCGTCGGCGTTGGTCATCCGTACGCTGCCTAATGATGATAGCAAGCTTTCGCGGGTCTACGATGAGAGCAACATCCCGCCGTATTTTGCCGCAGAGGCGATGGAATATATTTTTGCGTGCGGGTTCGCGCATCTGCTCGTTGATATGCCTTCGATCGATAGGATGTTTGACGAAGGGAAACTCGTTAATCACCGCATTTTTTGGAACGTCGAACCGGCGAGCCGTGAGATAAATGCCACGACGCGGATCCATAGCACGATCACCGAGCTTATTTATGTACCGAGTAGGGTTGCGGACGGGGATTATTTGCTAAACCTGCAGATCGCACCGTTTGTATCCGATTGCTCACCGTCTAGACCGATACTACTTAAGAAAAATTAACCGCAGATGGACGCGGATAAACACAGATAAGAAAGCAGATGAAATGCCCTTTAAATTCTTATCTGTGTCTATCTGCGTTTATCTGCGGTTAAAAGAAGTCTTATTTCACTGCGTTCTCGATCGCTTCTTTTAGGGTTGGATATTTGAATTCAAATCCGGCTTCTTCAAGACGTTTCGGCAGAACTCTGGTACTAGCAAGCAGCAGAGCGTCGCCCATCTCGCCAAATACCATCGAGACGGCAAATTCGGGCAGCGGCAAAAATGTCGGGCGGTAGAGCACCTCGCCGAGCGTTTTGGTGAAAACCTCGTTGGTGACGGGGTTCGGGGCGACAGCGTTGACGGCACCACGTATGTTCTCATTTTCGATAGCGTAATTGATGATGGCGATCTCGTCCTCGAGCGAGATCCAGCTCATCCACTGTTTGCCGCTGCCAACGACACCCCCAACGCCCAGTTTGAATGGCATGAGCATTGTTCCGAGTGCACCGCCCTCTTTTGAGAGAACGATGCCCGTGCGCAGCAGAACAGTACGGATGCCCGCGTCCTCGGCACGGCGCGACTCGGCCTCCCATTCCTTCGAAACCCCCGCCAGAAAATTGTCGCCGGCGGCTGACGATTCGGTGACTTCTTCCTCGCCGCGTTCGCCGTAAAAGCCTATCGCGGACGAGGCGATAAAAGTCTTTGGCTTGGTCTTTAGTTTTGAAATGGCGTCGACGACGTTGCGCGTTCCGAGCACGCGGCTGTCGCGGATGGCCTTTTTCTTTTCGTCGGTCCAACGCAGGCCACTGACGTTCTCACCGGCAAGGTGGACGACGACGTCGACGCCTTCGAGCTTGTCTGGTTCGGCAAATCCGTCCTCGATGCTCCACTTAATGTGTTTGTCGTCAGTCGGATCTTTTCGTGATGCGAGCAGCATCTCATAGCCTTTTTCCTTAAATGACTTTTGCAACGCCTGCCCGATCAAACCACTCGCACCGGTTATGAGAATTTTCATATTTACTTATTATGGCCGCGAAGGTCGTTAAGGACAAAATCGACCATCATTCTGATCTCGCGCTCTGTAAATTGCCCGCGAAACGGAACCATGCCATTTCCACCGTTAGCGATGTGGTTATAAATTTCGTCGTTCGAATTGTATTTGTGAACGCCGTCGCGGATGTTTGGAATGACGCGGCCGTCCTCGAGCGTTTTTCCTTCGCCCTCAGGACCGTGGCAGATCGCGCAATTTTGGCGAAAAAGTGTGGCTTCGTACGCTTTGCTTTCGGTAATCGAGTAGCGCGCCGGCCTTGTTTGAAAACAGGCGGCGATCCCAAAGACCATAAATAACGATACGACGGTTAGTTTTGCAAGGTGCATCAGTTCGAGGAATTCATCTCTTCTTTCAGCGCGCGCTTAAATATCTTGCCGGTACCGCCGATCGGCAGTTCGGAGCGAAATTCGACGTGACGAGGATATTTATTGGCCGCGAATTGCGTTTTGCACCAGCTGACAAACTCCTCCGTCGAAACTTCGCAGTTTGGTTTGAGCACGACGTACGCCTTGACCTCTTCGCCGAGCCGTTCGTCAAAAACTCCGATCACAGCACACAATGACACCGCCGGATGAGTGATTATCACTTCCTCGAGTTCCCGCGGGTATACGTTGTAACCGCCCCGGAGAATCATATCTTTTTTGCGATCAACGATGGCAAGATAGCCCTCATCGTCCATGACACCGATGTCGCCGGTGTGAAACCAGCCGTTGCGAATGGCCTCGGCCGTCGCTTCCGGACGTTTGTAATACCCCTTCATCACATTTGTTCCCCGAATGACTACCTCACCACGCTCACCCCGGGCCACCTCGTTGTCATCGTCGTCAAAACAACGCACATCGACGCCAAATATCGCCTGACCAACGGTACCCGGCTTTGAGGGCCGCTCAAAATGGTTAAATGTCGCGAGCGGAGATGTTTCGGACAGGCCGTAGCCCTCCATTACACGAACTTTGAATCTATCCTGAAATTCCAACATCACTTCAACCGGCATCGGGGCACCGCCTGACGTGCAGACCTTCATATTTTCGGCGATTTGGCTGATGTCATAACCTGTCTCGTCTACGTGTCTTAACAGCGCCCAGTACATTGTCGGCACGCCGACCCAAAAATTAACTTTTTCCTTGACCATCGTATCGAGCGTTGATCTCGCGTCGAAACGAGGGAGCAGGACGAGACGATTGCCGCCGTAGAGATTTGTATTCATCTGCACGGTTTGGCCGGTGGTGTGAAAGAGGGGAAGCGTGATCAGACAAGTCTTCTGCGCGCCATCCGTGAAGTCTAGAACGGGCAGGTGAATGCTGTAGGTAGTTACGACATTCGACCACAAATTCAAATGCGTAAGCTCGGCCCCCTTTGGCTGTCCCGTGGTGCCCGAGGTGTAGAGAATGGCGCAAGTATCATCAGGAGCTGTGGGGAAAATCTCGAACGTCTCCGGTTTGTCGAACGTGATCTGCGTCAGCGTCTCGTGCCCGGGCAGCGGACTGCCGCCCATGAGGTCTTTCGTCATTACGATCAGATGTTCGCACGTCGGCACTTGGTCGAAGCCCTCTTTAACCGTGAAAGCCAGTGGCAATTCGTCAGTGCCCTCAAATACGAACACCGCTTTCGCATCCGAATCCGCGAGGTGATATGCGATCTCGCGCGGTTTAAAAAGCACGCTGAGCGGGACAACTGCGGCACCGGCTTTCATTATTCCGTAATAAACGATCGGGAAAAACGGAAGATTCGGGCAGCACAAAGCGACTTTATCGCCGTGGCCGATGCCCATGTCGACAAGGGCGTTGGCGACCCGATTTGAGAGGCCGTCGAGCTCGCCATAGTTAAGACGGACATCGTCCCAAATAATGGCTTCCTTTTGAGGCGCAAGCCGGGCGTGGTGCGAAATTATCGATGCCAGGTTAAGCGTTGTGGCCGTACTTTCCATAACCTTATAAGCTTGGTATTCCGAGATGTGTCTATTTTAATTATTGCGAACCCAATTATACAACACTCTACGTGAGAAAATTTATGCGTTCGGCCGACGAAATCTCTGCGTTTATTAGTTGCACCGAATGAACCCGCCATTCTTCCCTTTGCTCCGGAAAATCACTGCGAAAATGCCCACCGCGAGACTCTTCGCGCCAAAGCGCAGCAGTCGCCACGAGTTTTGCAAGCGTAACAAAATTGCGTGACGAGGTGCTCAGGTTTCCGGCCGCGATCTGTTCGAACTCCTTAAGAGCCCTTAGCAGCGACTCTCGGTCACGAATTATCCCGACGCGTTCCCACATTATTCGTTTAACGCGTTTACGGACGGCGGTTGAGAGATCATGTGGCCGGTTATCGGATATTGATTTTTGGTATTCGGTGTTCGGCCTTTCACCTTTGATCTTTAAACTATCTCCCGTCGCTGTGGCTCCCGCCCTTGCGCCAAAAACCAGGCCCTCGAGCAGGGAATTTGACGCTAATCTATTGGCTCCGTGGACACCGGTACAACTCACTTCTCCGGCGGCGTAAAGCCCCGGCAGCGTGCTTCGACCCCAGCGATCGGTACGAATGCCGCCCATGCAATAATGCGACGCAGGCGACACTGGAAGCATATCAACAGCGATGTTGAGGCCGTAGAATTTGCAAGTTTCGTAGATCTTCGGGAATCGGTGTTTGAGAAAGTCTTCGTCGAGGGCGGTCATATCCAGAAACACGGTTCGTGTTCCGGTGCGTCGCATTTCGGCGACCGTCGAGCGTGCGACGATGTCACGCGGCGCGAGTTCACTTCGTTCGTCGTAACGTGGCATAAACCGCTCGCCGTATTTGTTTTTGAGAATGCCGCCCTCACCGCGCATTGCCTCTGAGAGCAGAAAGCGCGGAGCATTTTCGAGATTAAGAGCCGTTGGGTGAAACTGCACAAATTCCATATCGGCCATTTCAGCCCCGGCAAAATACGCCATTGCCATTCCGTCGCCCGTTGCGACCGGCGGATTCGTCGTGTGCTGATATAGCTGTCCGGCACCGCCCGTACACATTATTACGGCTTTGGCAAAAATCTCACGTGGAGCCCGCAAGATCGGATCGAGGAACCGCACGCCGACGCATCTGCCGCTTTCGACGATGAGGCTCTCGGTGTTAGCAAACGGCGTGAGGTTGATCGTTTTTTCTTGACCGGCACGGGCTATTAGGGCTCGAATAAATTCCGCTCCCGTCGAATCGCCGTGAGCATGCAAAATGCGCCGTCTCGAATGAGCGGCCTCTTGCGTAAACAAAAGTTTGCCGCCCTCGCGGTCAAACTCCGTTCCCCAATCGATAAGCTGTTTTATGTACTTTGTGCCTTCTGTGACGAGTGTCTCGACCGCCTTTTCATCGCATAATCCGGCCCCTGCGACAAGCGTATCGCCCTCGTGCAGTTCGGCATTGTCATCATCCGATAGCACGACCGCGACTCCGCCCTGCGCGTATTCAGTGTTAGATTCGCTGGCCTTGTCCTTGGTTAAAACGGTCACGCTCGCACCGCTTCCAGCAAGTTCGATGGCGGCCCGAAGCCCCGCAACGCCACTGCCGATAACGATAAAATCCGTTTCCAAAAACATTAGGTGAAATGTAGCAAATTAAATGGAAAGTATCGAATTGAAGACTAGCCACGACCTATCACGAAAAAGACACGATAAGACTTATTTCCGGTTCATGTCCGTTCGTGTTTGTTCGTGGCCAAAAAAAATAAAAAGGCCCGCTCACCGAGATGAGCAGGCTTTATTGTTCAGATCAAAGATCCGTTTAGACCGGAATTTTCAATTCCTGTCCGGGATAGATCTTGTCTGGGTGATTCAAAATATCACGGTTTGAATCCCAAATGGCTTTCCAGGGAATGCCGTAGTGCGAACCGATCTTGCTCAGGCTGTCGCCCGAAACGACCGTATACGTGTGACCGCCGCCGCCGGCTGCATCACCTAAACCAATGTTCAAAATCAGATCGCCAGACTTAAAGTCCGGATCGAGACGTTCATATTCGTCCCAGAGTGCCTGTTTTGCTTCAGCGCTCGGAGCCGTGCCGGTAACGACGAGTGTGCCATTATCGCCTTCGCTCAACTCATATGATGTGCCATTAGCATTCGCGAGCTCGAGAAGCGAGACGTATTTTTCTTGTGCTGACATGATTATTAATCCTCCTAGTGATTTATGCTCCCTTCTTGAGTTCGTTTACGATTCCCGTGATCCCAGCCTGCATAATGACTTGGACACAGGTCGCGTATTTTGCACTCGGAACCTCGCCGGTTACCGTTACTTTGCCGTCCTTTACGGTAACAGATGCGCCCGTACAGCCAGCTTTCTTAAGGTCCTCAGTGATCTTGCCCGTAAGAGCCGGATCCGGAGCAGATGGTGTTGCGACTGGCAAAGGCTTGGTCGTGCAGTTATTGGTCACCGATTTGATGCCCTCGACTGATTTGACCGAAGCCTCTGCTCTGGTCTTAACGGCCGCGTCAGCGACCTCGCCCGTAAGCGTTGCAACGCCGTCTTTTACCGCGACGGTAACGCCCATGACCTTATCCGCAGCAAGTTTGTCTGTCGCCGCTTTTGTAAGATCAGCATCGCTCTTGCCGCAAGCGCTCATAAACAAAGCGATGGCCAGCATTAGAACTGTAAAAACTTTTACTTTCATTTTTCCTCCCGAAAAACTTCGTTTGATATTTGTAGAACTATTCTCGCAATTACCTAATAAAATGATACGCGATCCTAAGCAATGAATTCTTGCCCGAAAACCGCTGGGCAAGTCTTAATTATTCAGTAAGATAATAGTGATTGAAATTACTAATTTTCGCAACAGGAAAATGCGAAATCTAGGAGAGAATTTCATCCGCGATCTGCTTTGCGACCTCAAACGAAGTCAGATCTGCCCGGACGATAAAATGCCAGTCAGCGAGGCAGTAGACCTTTTGCCGCTCATCGAATAGTTTCCGAGCGTTTTGCTTATTGCGCGCGAGGGGGCGATCTTTGCGCGAAAAGGTAATATTCAGCCAGCAGTGTTCAAAGGTCGATTCCAGCCAGACACTCGTAAAGCCATGTGTTTTGAGCAGTTTGCGATTTGCCGGTATTGTCCACGTTCCGCCGCCGAGCGACAGAATTCGGACGTTGGATTCATTTAAGACCCGTTCCAGACTCTGTGTTTCCACAGCGCGATAATATTCGACTCCATCTGTATCGATGATCTCTGCGATCTTACGTTTTTGATTATCCTCAATGAAGTGATCGAGATCGACCCGCTCACATCTAAGCCGATTGGCGAGATGGCGCGCGACGCTCGATTTACCTACGCCCATAAAACCGGTTAGTGCTAATCGAATATCTTTTTTCATTGAGATCATCGGTCTCTATCGGACTACGACGCCGCCCAAGGTTTCAAAAAAACCTGGGAAAGAAATGTCCACACAACTTGGGTTGAGGATTTCGGTTTCTCCATCGGCGAGCAGTCCGGCTATTGCAAAAGCCATCGCAATTCTATGATCACCATACGAATCGACAACTGCGCCTTTAAGATCGGATCGCTCGACCCTAAAGCCGTCGGCGAATTCCGTCACGATCGCACCCATTGCCTCTAGGTTCTCGACGATAGCCGTTATGCGGTCCGATTCTTTCACGCGAAGCTCCGCGGCATCGCGTATCTCAAGACCTGATTCGAGCTGAGTGCCGAGAATTGCGAGAATCGGAATTTCGTCAATCAAATTGGCGACGATCTCACCTTGCAAGACGAGCCCTGTCCTTGTTTCCGGAGCCGCAAGTCCGCCCCGAACCCAGAACGATGCTACCGGCTCGTTGCACACATCATCTGATTCCAGCAGTTCTATGTTAGCACCGAGTTTCAAAAGCACGTCGAAAATCGCCCGCCGCGAGGGGTTAAGACCGACGTTCGATAGTGTGATATCAGAATCGCGAAGGCACACGGCCGCGACCATGAAAAAAGCTGCGGATGAGATATCTGATGGCACGACAAGGTCGTGTGCAGTCAGAGTCGAATCGCCGGCGACCGATATAAGCGAGCCTTCGTCAATTTTACTGATTCTAACGTCGACGCCGAACCACCGCAGCATCCGCTCGGTATGATCGCGCGTTTGGATCGGTTCGATTACCGATGATTGGCCGTCAGCGTTTAGACCGGCAAGCAAAACGCATGATTTTATCTGAGCAGAGGCGACCGGCAGAACATAGTCGATAGAACGCAGCGGCTGTCTGCCAGTAATTGTGAGCGGAGCCATTCCATTTCTAGATTGGATGACCGCTCCCATAAGTTCGAGCGGTTCGATGACGCGTTTCATCGGCCGTTTCATTAGCGACGTGTCGCCCACCAAGACAGAATCAAAATCTTGTCCGGCCAGAATCCCGGCCAGCAAACGCAAAGTCGTGCCGCTATTGCCGCAATCGATCGGCGCTGACGGGCTAGCAAAGCCCTTTTTGCCGACACCTTTAACAATAACGGCCTCGCCATCGCGGCTGACATCCACTCCGAGAGACGCAAGACTAGAAAGGGTTGACGAGCAATCTTCGCTCCGCGCAAAGTTATCGATCCGCGTCTCACCGACGGCCATTGCCGCGATCATAGCAGCTCGATGCGAAATCGATTTATCGCCGGGCAATTCAATGCCGCCGCTAATAGACCCTGCAGGACGGATTATCATATTAAGCATCTTAGACCGAATCCGACAGATTTGTCTTGACAGCAACTGCCCTAAACGGATAACTTACAAAACATATATTGTGTCTGAGATACGTGAAATCGAGTTGCCGAGCCGGATCGAATCCGTCGAAGAAGCAGCGATGATGGCCGACGAATTTGCCAAGAGTCGCGGCTTTGGCGACGAAGTCATCTTTGCCATCGACCTTGCGATCCGCGAATCCGTTGCCAATGCGGTAAAGCACGGGAACAAGTTTGACGAGGCCAAAAACGTCGATATCAAATTCTCAGACTCTAGCGAGGGCTTTGAGATCACGGTGCGCGATTACGGAACGGGGTTTTCCGTCGAGGATATTCCTGATCCGACGAATCCTGAAAATCTTTTGAAATCGAACGGCCGCGGTATTTTGTTTATGCGTTCGTTTATGGACGAGGTCGAATGGGAAAACCCTTCGGGTGGCGGGCTTATCGTAAAAATGTTGAAAAAACGGTAATTTTTTGCTGTCCGCTTGGACATTGTTGTTGTTATTAGTCTAAAATTTGCTATCGCAATTTAATAAAAGGAACGAGGAGAAGAAAATGTCTGATATTACGATTACTGAGCGCCAAGCTGGCGATGTCACGATAATTGACTTGGTCGGGAAAGTGACCATCGGCGAAGGCAGCGTTGCCCTGAGGACAACGATCCGTCGCCTGCTTGGCGAAGGCAAAAACAAGATCCTGCTTAATCTAGCGGGAGTCGGTTACATCGATTCGAGCGGCATTGGAGAACTTGTATCGAGTTTTACGGCTGTCAAGAAAGAGGGCGGTACACTCAAGCTGTTGAAACTGACGCAGAAAATCCAGGATCTTCTCGCGATCACAAAATTGTTGACGGTGTTCGACGTCTTTGACGACGAAGGCGAAGCTTTGAGCAGTTTCAACTAGGTGGGGTTCAGGTCTTACCGTTAAATCGACATCGAGGATAAAGGAATATGGTAGGATTCCTTTGTCCTCTTTTCCTTTTTTGCCCTTTAGATACATCCTTAAGCTCATAGGATTCATCTTTTCAAAGAGAATATCTTGAGGAAACACGGCATAATGCGACGATTTTTTCGTTTAGTTATTTTTTCACTCTTTACGATCACTGTTAGCGGGCAGAATCTGCCGGCGGGTTTTGACCTTTCGAATTACGGCGTGCGTATCGAGCCCGATAAACGCCTGATGGTCGTTTTGGCAACGCTCGAAATGGCATCGGTCAAAAATGCCGCGGGCTTAGACGAGAAACTAATAAACACACCGCTTTCAGAAAAAAGCGCAAAATTTCGCGACCAGCTTCTTATCGACAACGCCGGGTTGAACGAGGATCTTAGGCGGCGGATCTCGATATTTGTGAGTCAGTATAAGAAACGGCATCCTAAGGCGAGCGATGCCGATGTGATCGCGCCGTTCATCTCGATGGCGTACACGCTGACGCCGGTTCCCGAGCTCTCCGATCCGGTTATCACGAATGACCTTCCGGGCAGCTTACTGGACGTGCTTGATTTTGCACCGCTCGTGCGCGAGTTTTACCGAAAATCCACGATCAGCTCTAAGCTGGATGATTATGTGAAAGAATATCGAGCCGAGGCTGACGGCGTTCTCAGAAGCTCTGCCCGCGAAATGGTGAGCGAGATGCTCGATTACCTCCACACACGCCCACGGTTGGTTTTTACGGAAAGAGTTTCGGTCGAGACTCGAAAAGGCAGGACCAAAAAAGAAGTAATCCGAAAGCTCGAAACGCGGGAGCACGAACGCCGTTTTTTCCTTGTTCCGGAGAGACTTGCAGCTAAAGGCAACATTAATTTTCTCAATATTCGCGACGATTACTATGTGATCGTGCCGCCGGATACCGACCTTAGTTCCTCTGAGGTACGCAGGGCGTTCCTTCAATTTGTCGTCGATCCACTTATTCTTAGCAACGCCAAAGAAATCTCGACGGTTCGCGATTGGGTCAAACCTCTTTTGGACGAAAGGCGAAAAACAGATCCGACGTTGCCGCCCGACATTTATCTCACCGCTACCCGTTCGCTCGTTGCTGCCATCGATATCCGGCAATCTGAATACGTACAGGTTCAAATTGCTACCGATCGTGCGCGTGCGGCGATCGCCCAGCTAAAAACGGACACGGAAAAACGTGCGATTTCGGCCGAGCTCGAAAAGTTCAAGCAGGCGCTATCGGACGAATCCGCTCTTCGGCTGTACGAAGACTATGAAAAAGGTTCGATGCTTTCGTTTTACTTTGCCGAGCAATTGAAAGGTATCGAGGACTCGGGCTTTGACATCGCATCGTCGTTGCGAGAGATGATAGCAACCTTCGATCCGGCAAAAGAAACTGCTCGTGTGGCAGAATCAGCCGAAGCCCGAAAACGAGGATTGGCGGCACGCGAGGATCGCAAAAAACATCCTGAAATCCGCACGGTGGCCGAAAACCCTGTAACAACTCGCCTGCTTGAGATACAAAAGACGATTGATGCTAAAGATTATGCAAAGGCGAGCACCGATCTAAAACAGCTCTTGTCGCAAAACCCTTCCGAACCCCGAATTTACTACAATATCGGCCGGGTCGCGGGTCTCTCGGCGGTCGGCATCGAGGGTGACGAACTGCAGGCTCAAAGGCTGCTTGAGGCAAAGGCGGCGTACGATAATGTTTTGCGAACGGCGACCAATGCAACGGATAAAGCATTGCTTTCATTGACTTACGTCGCTCTGGCACGGATCTACGAGCACTTTAATAACAATGCCTACGCAATGAGACTTTATGACGAGGCAATAAAACTCGATGACATCGCCGGTGGCGGTTTTCGCGAGGCGATTACCGCAAAACAGCGTCTGCTCAAGCCTTAACAACTGTAATTCTACATTTTCCAGAAAGTCTGATAACGTCTAGTTAATGTCAATAAAGGGCTATAAGAGCGGCTTTGTCGCGCTGATCGGGCGACCGAATGCAGGTAAATCAACACTACTAAACCGATTGGTTGGCGAGAAGATCGCGGCCGTCTCAAACAAACCGCAGACAACGCGTCACAGGATCAAAGGAATTGTGAATCGCGAGGATGGGCAGATCGTCTTTGTCGACACGCCGGGCGTGCATAAGCCGGGGCACTTGCTTAACCGGCGAATGATGTCGGCCGTTCACGACGCGATCATGTCGGTCGATCTGCTTGTGTTGATGCGTGATGCGAGTGTTTCGACGGGCAACGGCGACCGATTTGTGCTCGAACTAGTGAAACGGGCTGAAAAACCGGTGATCCTGGTTCTAAACAAAATCGACAAGGTGAGAGAAAAGAGCGATCTGCTCCCGTTGATCGAGCTGTATTCGAACGAGTTCGAGTTTGCAGAGATCATTCCGGTATCGGCTTTGAAAGGTGACGCCATTGACAATTTGCTCAACCAGATCGTCAAGCATCTGCCCGAAGGCGAGCCGATATTTACCGATGACGAAATGACGGACCAGCCCGTTCGAAGCATAGTTGCCGAAATGGTTCGGGAAAAGATATTGATGTCAACAGGTGAGGAGATCCCGTATGTCACGGCCGTAGTTACTGAGGTTTTTGATGAAACCGAGCCCGGACTGACGACAATATTTTGCGCGATATATGTCGAGAGACCTTCGCAGAAAAAGATCGTGATCGGGAAACAGGGATCTCGGATCAAAGACATCGGCACCCGAGCCAGAGTGGACATCGAGAAGCTGGTAGGCAAAAAAGTATTTCTAAAGCTCTTTGTCAAAGTCGTTGAGGACTGGCGGAACCGCGAACGCGACCTCGACGATATCGGAATTCGCGAATGAGTACCGCAATCGCAAAAACATGGTTCGCTGTTGACGTCCTCGTCATTCCTGGGGCTGCTGAGGCCGTCGAATTTGCATTTAACGAACTCGGATCGATCGGCACCGAGATCGATAGTTTGCGAAAACCCAAGGGCGATCCGCTGGCGGTCACGGGTTTCTTTGATGTATTGCCTGCTGAAGATGAAATTCACGCCGTTGTCATCGAATCTCTCAGGATCTATGGTTTTCCGGCCAATGCGATTGCGAGCATCACGAGTCGAACGGTCGAGGAAGTTGACTGGCTCGCCGAGTGGAAAAAATACTGGAAGCCAACGACAGTGGGTAAATTTATCATCGCTCCGCCATGGGAAACGGTGGATGATACGGACGGTATCGTTATTCGAATTGAGCCGAATATGGCCTTTGGTACAGGAACGCACGAGACGACGCAGTTGTGTCTGAAAGCGATCGGCGACATCTACAGAGCCGATCAGACATTTCTCGACGTCGGCACGGGAACCGGAATTCTGGCAATCGCTGCGGCAAAACTTGCCGGCAAAACGATCTTGGCCTGTGATACCGACGCCAACTCCGTAACGATCGCACGAGACAACGCTATCGCCAATGAGGTAGGCGATAAGATCACCTTCGATGATGGCCCGATCGGGGACGCTACGCCGATCTTTGACTTCGTCGCCGCAAACCTTACGATCGACGTGATCGTGCCGATCCTGCCGTTGCTGCTCGCAAAAACCCGCCGAACACTCTTGCTGTCCGGCATTCTCGCCGAACAAGAAGAGATCATATTGAGCGAACTCCACAAAGTTCAGATTTCAGATTTCGGGGTGGAAACCGCCGGAGAGTGGATCTCGGTTACCGTCGATCTCAGCTAGGTTTTTTGGGTTGGACCGCAGAAGGAATATCGCCGTCATCCGGGATCGTAATTAGTGGAACACGCGCCTTCGGCTTAACCCTCGGAGCGGCGGACTTCAACACCGGCGGGCCATTCGGCTGGCTGAGACTCCGCGGAGAAAGAGGTTCCGTTCGTTTGAGCATTGTGCCGCCGCGGCCACCGACCCAGACCCGACTGCCGCCTCGATAAACCACCGCTTGCAGCACTTTGCTTGTGACGCCTGGTTGTATCGCCCATGATTTTCCGCCATTCTCGGTGACTAATACAGTGCCCAGCTCACCGACCGCGACGGCGCTCGCAGGGCCGATAGCCTGAACCGCGAACAAATTGAATTTCGTTACCGATTCCTGATCCTGCCAACTCGCGCCGCCATCAGTCGTTCGAAGCGTTATGCCCGAGGCGCCCACTGCGAATCCATTCTTCTCATTGAAAAAGCTTAACGAGTAAAGATTTTCTCTTATATTGGTCTTTACCTTGCGCCACGTGATGGCCCCGTCGGTCGTTCTTAAAATTGTCCCTTTATCTCCGACCACGATGCCGCGTTTATCGTCAAAAAACTTAACATCTTCGAGCCAGAGCCGGGTGCCCGACTCAAACTGCTCCCAATACGCGCCGCCCGAATCACTGCGAAGGATCATCCCGTTGGCACCGACCGCGAATCCGATTTTATCCGACACAAAGCTTACGCTCATTAGGTCCTCGGTTACGTTCGAAACACCCTTGCCCCAACTCGCTCCGCCATTTATCGTCCGCAAAACGGTACCATTATCGCCTACAACCCAGCCTCTCTGGCCGTCATAAAACGACGCAGAATTGAGGTTGGCCTGTGTGTCTGTAAAAACCGGCTGCCAGATGAGGCCCGCGTCGTTGGTCAGCCAGATCTTGCCGTGCGACCCGACTGCTACGCCGATTTCGTCATTTAGAAATGTGAGATCATTTACGTCTTCGCGGCCGCCTTCGCTAAGACGCTGCCAGCTAAACCCGCCGTCGTCGGTGCGAAGTATGAGGCCATTTTCTCCAACCGCCCAGCCGGTGAACTGGTCCGCCAAATATACCGAAACGAGTTTTGGACTGGTTCGCACGTTAAAAGGAAGCCACGTTCTGCCGCCATCGCCGGTCAGCCAGACCATTCCATTTGAATCGGTCATCGAGCCGGCCAGCCCGTCTGCAAAAGAAACGGACAACAGATCGGCACGGCTGTAAATATCGATCCGTGACCAGGTTGCTCCCTGGTCGTCGCTGCGGGCAACACATCCGTCAAAACCCACGACGACAATATTGGTTGGCGATGCATAGACAGCGTCGGACACGATCGCTCCGTTGCACGGATCAGACGCTTTCCAGTTTCGGCCACCATCGATCGTGGTAATCACAGCCCCACCGAGGCCGACCGCGACCGCATGTGCCGCGTCGAAAGCGTCGATGTTCAATAGTTGCTCCGAAATGCCGGAAACTTGAGATTTCCAACTCAGACCGCCATCAACTGACTTCAGTATGCGGCCGTATGTTCCGATGATCCATCCTATTTTTAGATCGCCGCCCGTGAACTTGATTCCGTATAGATGATCGCGGGTCTCAGTAACGACGGGTTTCCAGTCCTTACCGCCATTCGTCGTCGAAAGGATGGTGCCACGCGAACCAACGACAATTGCACGATCCTTGTCTCGTACAAAAACTGCTGAGAAAGTAACGTCATTCTGTACGAACTGCCTCTGCCAGGTGAATCCGCCGTCGGTCGTGCGAAGTATCGTATTGTCGGCACCGACCGCAAAACCCGTTTCCTTGTCGGCGGCAAAATGGATCGAGTACAGCGGATTGCCTTGCGGCAGCGGATTTTGCCATATCCAGCCCGAGTCCTTGCGTTGTGCGAATAGAGCCGGAACGAGCAGCAGGATCGTCAGCGAAGCCAAGCTGAGACGCGTCGAGGAAAAAACCACCATAAGAAGGCGGCTTTTTACATTGCTCTTTAGATATTTTCTACAGGTATTCAAAACAATTTAACAAAATCCCGGTCCCAAGATCTCGACAACACCGATCTCAGATACCGCCTCATCGAGCAGAGCTTCGTCAACATAACCAAGCTCCGCCATTTTCCTTGCCATTGAGTCGGCGACTTCCTGCACGGAATGGCCGTCGTGACCTTTGACCCATTTCCAGGTTATATGATGCTTTTTAGCCGCATTATCAAGCCTTTTCCACCAATCGTGATTGGTTTTTCGCCTCCACGTACCGCCCATCGTCTCAACCACATAACGCGAGTCTGACATCACTGTCACCTTGCAAACCTCATTCAGACTCTCCAATCCAATCGCCGCAGCCGCGATCTCGGCCTGCTGATTGGTTGCTGCACCGAGAAATTCACCAACTGCCTTCCAATATCCCTTGAAACCAAGCACGGCGACCGCCGCGGCACGCGGATTTCCTCGTCCGTTACCGAGACTCGAACCGTCGCAGACTATCATGACCTGTTTCATATCTAATCGCTCATCGAGATCACATTATCAACATAGCTATCGAACGTATCGTCGTGCGAGATAACAAAAAGCTGATCAAAATTGGTGATTCGGCTGATCTGCATCGCAAGATTTTCGCGGCGTTCGGCATCCATATTGGTCGTCGGCTCGTCGAAAAAAGCGATCCGAATATCGGTCAGCTGTTTGAGCAATGCGAGCCTGATCGACAAAGCTGCCGCCATCTGTTCGCCACCCGACAAGCTTTGATACGGAAGCTCGTAACCCTCGTCCTCAAGAACGATCGAATAGTCTTCGGCCCATTTCAACGTCCGCTCGGCGTTGCCCGTGATCTCGCGGAACATCAAATTTGCTTCGAGCGAAACGTGATAAACATAATTGCGTGCGACACGCGGTGCGGCCTCTTTGAGCGTATCACGAATGAAGACGGTCGCCTCGGCCACTTTTTCGAGTCGTTCCTTTTCTTTAAATTCCTCCTGAAGCGACTTTCTGATCTCGGCAAAATGCTTCAGTTCTGCGGCAAGCTGCTCCTCACGTCTCTTCGCAGCGTCAAAGGTCGCTCGCAGTTCGGCGTGACGCTTCTCTGCGTCGTGCAGAGCCGTTCGTTCCGCGACGTGCCGGGCGTTATTGTATCCGGCGGCTATCAAATCTTGATGTTCATCGAGCTCTTCCATAATGATACGCCGATCATTTTCGAGCCGTTCCAGATTGCTCTCGATTTTTGTAACGCTTTCGCGCAATTCTGGCTCGCGGGCGGTTTCGTTTTCGAGGAACCGAATCCTCGAGCGCGGGTCGCCGAGAGCCAACAACTTTGAATCGATGGCGGCTAGCTGTTTTTCGAGATCAACGAACCCCGCGGCCTTGTCTTCCAGTTCCTTGCGTTCGGCGGAAAGGTGCGTGCCCTCGGCCTTGAGTTCGGCTTCACGCTCGCGATACGCGACGAGCATCGACGCTTGACGCTCGGCCTCGCGGGCACGCTTGAGGTTGTCAGCGACGGACGAATGTTCGGTTTCAATTGCAGTGATCTGAGATCGGATATCGCTGAATTGACTGGTAATAAAGCTTTCAAGCGTTTCGCCGGGTTTTAGATTTAGGCATTTTTGCGAGAGTATCGGGCACAGGCCATTTTTCACCTCACTCTGAAATTTTTGATCGCGTTCCAGGCTCGCGTTGAGATTGGCGATATTCCTCACGAGCTCCGCATCACGCTTCTCCAATGCCCCTTTCTCGGCAGCTCCTTTGGCTTTTGTTTCGGCGTCTTTTAATTGATCGGCATTCGCCCGATAGCTTTTTCGCAGCCGCTCGATACGCTCATCAAGGCTTTTTATCTGATTTCTAAAGGCTTTTGCCTCGGCGATCTTGTCGCGAAGTCCGCTGATTCCGCTCTCAAGTTTTGCCTGTTCGATGGTTTTCGGTTTTAGAGTTTCGATCTCACGGTGGGCTTTTTGGACGTTTTCGATTGTTTCCTGCAGGCGTTTTTGATCCGCTCTAATGTTGGCGATTGCAGTCTCAATCCGTTCGGCCTCGTCGAGTTTTGCGACGACGCTGCGCTTTTCGGCGATCTCACTTTCGAGAGTCGAAACAATGCCGGCGAGGTTCTCGGTCTGCCCCAAATAGCTCTTATGTTCACCCTCTACCATTTCGGAGCGTGTCAATTCGCCTTCGGCCCGAGCCACAGATTCGCGAATGCCCGCAATAGAAACATCGAGAAACCGTGACGTTTCACGTAGCTTTTCAGCCGCCTGCCGATACTCCTCAACTTTCAGAAGCCGGTCGAACGCAACTTTACGCTCGGTCGCACCCTCAAGAAATATCGCAGTGAAAGTGCCTTGAGGCACGCCGATCGCCTGCCGGAAAAGTGATCTAAGATCGGTGCCCGGTTCGAGCCCGAGATGCTGCCATAAAAAGCGAAAGACCTCTTCTTTCTTATCTGCAATACGCGTTTGGAGTCGCGGATCGGTGACATAATATCCAGTTCCGGTGTCACGATACACGACGTACTCGCGTTCGTCGAGGCCGCTTTCAAAGGTAACGCGAACAGAGCCTTTCTTTGCTCCTCGCCGCACAAAATCCTCTTTTTTGTATTCGAGCAGATCGAAAAGCGTCAAGGCGATCGCCTCGATTATCGAAGTTTTGCCCGCACCGTTTTCGCCCGTAATGGCAGTCGTGCCTCGCGTGAATTCGAGCGTTAAATTTGCGTGAGACTTGATATTCTCAAGCTCGATCTTCGAGATATGCATCGGGCGAACTTAAATTCAAAATTTCAGTTTCAAGTTTAGAATAAAAACGAGCAAAGAAAAAGAAACGCTAAATTGAGTGCTGCAATTGCTAAAGAAAGTGACAATCGGGGACAATTTGGTCATGAAGATCGAAACTGGTGATAGCGTAATCGTTGTTTTGCACTCGCCCCGCGAAAAGCTGCTGGGGATATTGAGCGAGATCAGCCCCGCCGGCATCACGATGCGTTCGATCGAGCTCGGTTATTTCGACGACTGGTGCAGATCGATCGCCGCCGGAGAAGAGGATCATTTACAGATGAGCGATAATTTTTTTCCGATGTGGCGTGTTGAGCGGATAACGAGAGACGAATCCGCCGGGGCCGTTCCATCGATGTCTGATCAGTTCGAATCGCGAACCGGCCGAAGGCTAGAGCATCAGTAGACTCAGGGAATTTACTGTTTTTTTAAGTTGATGCTGCCGTTATTGGTCGTCAGTTTGAGAGTCGCGTCGCTGCCGGTGCCAACCATACCTACAATATTTTTGACCAAGCCGGGCCTAACATCCTCGGTCTGTATTTTGATCGGGAGCTCTGAATAGAAGTCTCCATAGCCATATATCGCCGAGAGTTGGAACGAAGCATTCACGGGGATCGACATTCGGATCGAGCCTTTTGACGTGCTCAGTCTGTACGAGCCGCCGCTTAGAATGTCGCCATTATAGGCAACAGAGCCCGAGATCGAATTGACCTCTACTTGGCGATATTCGAGTCGCTGCAAGGATATTGCGCCGCTAAAGGTTTTTGCCTTGAAGAGATCGCCGATCTCTCTCGGACCTGCCTCATAAACAAGGATATTACCTGTGTTGCTGTCGAGGAGCATCGCACCGCTTGATGCCTCGACGGTTATATCGCCCTGGCCCGCGGCGGCCGTGATGCCATTTGCGATATTACGCAACGAGATGTTGCCGCCAATTGTATTGATAACAACCCGCCTTACCGAATCGATGGTTGTCGTGGTTTCCTCGCCCTTGAGATTGATAATCGCGTTAACCGGAGCGTCGATCTCGATCTCGTCACCCCAAATGCAGGGATTTGCCGATACCGCCTTATTCTTCTTATCGAGACTGACGATGTTGATCAAAACCGGACGACCCGTTTTGGCGTCCGATTGGCGAACGCCGAAGCCAAATTTACTTCCGTTATCGACAAGAACGCGAACCTCGTCACGCTGCCATCCATTTACTTTGACCGTGCCCTGAGTTACACAGAGGTCAATATATACGCCGCTATCAACCTTGATAGAACGCTCGCTCGTGTCTCCATCCCAATTCGTTAAATCAAGAGCGTCCGGTTTTGGAGCCGAAGTTGAGCGCGACACGGCTTGCGGCTGAGCGGCGGTCGTCGGTTGCCTAGGCACCCGCACGGACCAGTTATTCTGGGCAAAAGCATCGACCGGAATCGCTGCTAATATAAGCACAGCCGCGATACCAAACACTAAATTTTCATTGATCTTGTTCATCAAATCGGGTTATGGGCCTAATTCAGGCTTGCCACCAACTCCTCTTTTTGGGCGACCGAATTCAAGAGATCGATCTTGTTCTGATAGGACGAATACAAAACCTGTTTGGCGGCGTCGTTCTTAGGACTACGTTTTACTTCCTGTCTCATCTTGGCGATTGCGTCATTCACGACAGCCATGTCGCGTTCGTATGCGATACGTTCTGACGGCCGCATAATTCCACCCGCTTTTTGTTCCTCAACCGCCTTAGTCAAACTGGAGATCGTTTTGGTATAACTTTCCTCGCCCGGCAAAAAACCGCTGTTAACAGTAGATGAAACAGGGGCCTTGTTTACTATTTTTGAACCGGAACCACGTCGGTTTTCAGTCCGGTACGCAGCATGCTCAACGGTGATAACGGTCGGGTTATCGGACTTCGCAAACGTATCGCCTGTTCCATTTTGCAACGGCGGAACGACGCGTGTATTTACAATTAATGGAACTGCCGTCAGCGAAGTTTCCGCCACAGTCACTTCTGCAGGAATCGCCTTCTGATTCACCCAAACCGCTGTAAACACGCCAACAACTATTAACAAGCTGGCCGCCGCCGCGAGCGACGGATTAGCAAATGCAAACACCACAAGGGCCCACGCTTTCTGCCAAATAGGACGACTCTGACGTTCGGTTTCGATCGAAGCATTTATCTTGTTCCACAAACGCTGAGTTGGCACTAGGGTGTCAAATTCGCGTTCGAGCGCCGCGAATACGATCGCCGATTCATCCTCGGCGTCGGCGAGCATCAAAGCACAATCGTTGCAATTTGCGATGTGGCCCGAAACCCCGGCCAACTGGTCCTGTGCGAGCTCACCATCCAAAAAAGCCTGGATCACGCCAATGTCTAAACAACTATCCTTCATAACGTTTCCTTCCCGATCTTTCCGTAAAACCGGGCAAATTCTTGTCTGCCGCGAGCGACGAATGTGCCGATGCTCGATTCGTTCAGATCGAGGCTGCTGGCGATCTCCTTATACGAGAGGCCCTGTTGTTTCAGCATAAGGCAACTCCGCAGCGGCTCTTTGACCTTGCTCAGAGCACGGTAGATCTCGTTAACTCCGGCATATTCCTCATAGTCGATCTCAACCGACTGTGTCGAAGTTTCACCTGTATCTTTGACGTAATTCTCGTCACGGGTGTTCGCTCTAAAATTGCCTCGAACAGTATTCTTTGCAACATTTATCGCCACCCTTATGAGCCATGGACGCAGCATTTCATTGTCGGTGATCGAATCCTGATGCTTGTAAAACCGCAGAAAAGTTTCCTGCGTGATGTCCTCGGCGAGAGCGTCGTCCCGCACGACGGCGCGAGCCGCGCGGTAGACAGTCCGGTGATGGAGGGCAAACGCCTCTTCAAACTCTATCCTTTCTGTCGCTGCCGCCGCCGCTGTTTGTTCGGACATTATGTCCACAAGAATGTTAGTACTCTCGTTCATTGTCAGCATCGAAAATGCTCATCGATATGAATACACCGCGAGAAGCTGAAATATGACAAGAATTTAACCTTAAAACTCAATTATTTTCAATCTTTGCAGTAATCCGGCCGAAAGGCCGGCGGTATCATTTGCGGATACCAAAAACCGGTGGCTGTCGTCCGTTTCATTTAGAATACGTTCAAGGTCAAATTCAAGTTCGGAAGGTGGGGTACTTTGGCAGAAAACCGGTTCGGCCACAGCCAAGCGTTTCAGGGATTCGTACAAATGTCCGCGTCCGGTGCCGTATTCGTCAGCCTCGCCGTCAATTACAAGCCTGATCTCGGCCTTTTCGTCGGCAAAGTGAGCGAGAATCGACGCTGTAAGGCGTGCCCCGGCCTCGAATCTCTCCGACCTTGTTACAGACTTTCCGCTTTGTTCAGCAGCGATCTTTTCCCGCAGCGGCAGATCCTCTTCGGCGATTATTGGTATTCGCGTATCGAAGATGACGGTCGCCCGTTTTTCATCCTCAGCGGCAAATTCGCGTACGGTAAGCTGCCGCGTACGAGCGGTCGCTTTCCAGTCGATCCGCCGGAGATCGTCCTGTGGCCGGTAGTCCCGAAGTGCAAGCAGATCCTGGCCGACGCCGCGCTTGCTCGACGTTCGATTGCCGAGATCGAGCGGGATAG
The DNA here is from genome assembly GCA_036802885.1 of Pyrinomonadaceae bacterium. GTDB lineage: Bacteria > Acidobacteriota > Blastocatellia > Pyrinomonadales > Pyrinomonadaceae > OLB17. The sequence continues at coordinate 2,674 of DAIRVI010000011.1, read as the reverse complement.
GGTCAATATCGGGCGATACATCGATCAATTTCGGAAAGACGATCAGCTCGGCCTCGCGCGCGGGCAGACGGCGCCGGTGGCGAAAGAAACCGAAAGGGAATTTGGTCGATAGCTCGAAATCCTTGATCAATAGGTGGCCGCGATTCGGAAATATATGCTCGTTTTTGGCCTCTACGGTCTGTTTGGCGCCGGTTTGTACAAAGTGATTTAATGTTCGCCGCACGACCGGCGCACGGCCGAGCCTGGTCGCCAGCCAACGCGGCAGTATCGCATCGAGTTCGTCGCCCGCGATCGACCGCTCGCGTTCCCGGCCTCGTACCTCAACGACAACCGAATACGCGGGAAACAGTCGCTTGCGGTTGGTCATACTTACAAGTATCGGAGTCGGCTCGCCGGCAAAGATCGTTTCGGGAAAACGCATCGTGACGTCCAGTTTTTTGAGGCAAATACCGCCTGCAAAAAAGCCAACTGTCATCGCCGCGATCAGGAATGAAAGCACAAGAAACAGCAGATTGTTGCCCGTGTTCCACGCCGAAAAACCGACGATCAGAATTAGGCCGAGCATGATGGCGCCGCCGGTCGTGAATTCGAACGGCAGGTTCATCTGCGACGCCTCGCGCCCGGCGTTTCGAGCTAGCGGCGGGACGACAAAGATCAAAATGAGCAGAACAAAAACCAGCGAAACACCGGCCGATATGCCGGCCAGCTTGATATTTCCCGTCTGATGAGCGTAAAGCGTCAAGCCTGAAAGCCCGAGTCCACCGAGGACAACGAGCGTGCCAAGCGCAGCATTTCGAAGATCACGAACGCTGAAGAGTTGACTGGCAAGTTTGAGATTCATCGAAAATAGGGCGAAAACACGACCGTTCGCGAGTTTTTCACTCGCCTCGATCGCAAACCTCTGCCCGTTACTTTTCTGCCTGGAATTAGATCGGAACCGTTACTCTTTGCAAAATTTCCTGCAGGATGCCTTCGGCTTCGCGGGTCCGGTTGCGGACGGCGTTGATGCGAGCGTTTACGATAACCCGATGAGCAAAGCACGGCAAAACAAGGCGTTTGACGTCGTCGGCAATGCAGTAATCGCGGCCCTCGATCAATGCCAGAGCTTGAGCTGACCGAAAAAGTGCGAGGGTGCCGCGCGGGCTGATGCCAAGCTCGAGAGACTCGGATTTGCGCGTAAGATCGACGATCTGCAGCAAATAATTGACTAGCGCATCGTCAAATCGGACCTCGCTCACCAACGTTTGGAGGTCGAGCACGTCCGACTGAGACATAACAGCCTCGACGGCATCGAGCGGATTTGTATTCTCACGATCACGAAGTATCTGCCTCTCGTCGGAAAGATCGGGATAGCCGATATGCAGCCTGAGCATAAATCGATCGAGTTGGGATTCGGGCAGCGGATATGTGCCGTGATGCTCTGACGGATTTTGTGTAGCGACGACGATAAACGGCGCTGGCAGCCGCCTCGAAAGGCCCTCCACCGTCACTTGCTCCTCGGCCATTGCCTCGAGCAGGGCGGATTGGGTCTTTGGCGTCGCGCGGTTTATCTCGTCAGCGAGGACGATATTTGAGAATATCGGTCCGGCTTTCCACTCAAATTCACTGGTCTTTTGGTTGAATACCGAAAGTCCGATGACATCCGAAGGTAAAAGGTCGGATGTGAATTGGATACGTTGAAAGGATAATTCGAGCGCACGGGCCAGAGCGTTGGCAAGCGTCGTTTTACCGATACCGGGGACATCCTCGATCAATAAATGGCCCTTGGCGAGCAGTGCGATCAGCGCAAACTTCACGGTTTCGGATTTGCCCCTTATGACCTGTTCGATCTCTTTCTGAAGTTCCGCAACCTTTGCCGCCGGATCGAAACTCAGGGCAATATTCTCACCTGCCGTGTTTGTGTCTGTCGCAATCCAATCTCTCATTTGAAAGTCGCCGGCCCCTCGACCGCAAATTATATTCTACCCGATTAGAAACAACCTCCGCACGAAAAAGTTGCATTTATAGGCACTGTTGTCATCCGCACCAATGCTATCGATTGAAATTGCGGTCAAAACAAACTAAACTTTTGAAACTTAGTACGATAGCTTTCGTGAAGAAAAACGGACAGATGTATGAGCACTTATATGAAAAATCTACGAGTTCGGTTAAAGGATCAACGCGGTTTTAATCTTATCGAATTAATGATCGTAATCGCGATCATCGGGTTGCTGATAGGCGTCGGCAGTATTGCATGGCAGGCGGTTATACGATCGGGAAATGAAACGACCGCTGCACAGACGGTCGATAATATTCGCAAATTCCAGGCCCAGTATGCGTCGCGAAACAAAGGTAGTTTCGCTACCTTCGACGAGTTGATCGCCAAGGTCAGTCTTGACGAAAAATTTAAGGGCGAGCGGCCGGTGGTGAACGGTTACATTTTCACGATGACAGTCGTTCCGGCGTCGGCCAGCGCTCCGTCGTCGTACTCGATCACAGCCGACCCGCAGGTTGCTGACGGTATTTCGGCAACCGGGACGCGGCATTTTTATACCGATTCATCGTTAAGTTCTATAAAAGGCACGGACGAAAACCGGCCTGCAAAGGCCGACGACCCGGCGATCTAAAATTATAATCAACGCCGTCTTAGCTCAGTGGTAGAGCACTCGCTTCACACGCGATAGGTCACAAGTTC
>DAIRVI010000010.1:10608-49996 GCA_036802885.1 Pyrinomonadaceae bacterium | reverse complement strand
TGGTAATCGAACACGCTCAAGGGTACAGATCGCAGATCGAGTGCGAAGCCAGTCGGGGTTCTCGCTGCTGGAACTTATGATCGCGATGTTTATCATGATCATTCTGCTTTCGATTGCCGTTCCGACCTATGAACGAAGCGTCCGGCACGCTCGCGAGGTCGTATTGAAAGAAAATGTCTGGCAGATGCGACGTGCGATCGATCAGTTCACGGCGGATAAGGGCAAGCTTCCGAAGTCGATCGACGAACTTGTTGAGGGTAAATATCTTCGCGAAAAGCCGATCGACCCGATCCTGGAGAAAGCCGAGTGGAACGAAGTTCAGGGCGAAGATGCAAATTCGCCGGATGCTGAACAAGGCATGATCGACGTTAAGAGCATCGCCGAGGGACAAGATAGCGATGGTAAGGCATTTTCTGAGTATTGATCCGTTAATAATATGTTCTCTTCGATAACCCAACCAAATTATCCAAATGCCGCACTCGGAATTGAGTCCGGCGTGATCTCGGCCGTCGCTCTACAGGGCAACGGACGCCGCGGTTTTACGATCAAGCAGGCGGCGTCGTTGGATTTACCGGCGGGGTTGTTGACACCTAGTTTTCTAGATCAAAATATTTCGAACGATTACGAGTTCGCAAATTGCCTGCGGGAAATTGTCGAGATCTCGGGGCTTGCGAATCAAAAACGGTGGTCGATCTCGCTTCCGAGTAACACCGCCCGCACCGCAATTCTCGCTCTTGAGAGCGAACCTGCCTCAAAGAAAGAGGCTGAGGAAGTTTTGGATTGGAAGGCCGAACAGAGCTTTGGTGCACCGGCGGCCGAGCTAAGGCTTGCTATGCACAAGATCTCGCCAGGCAGGGATGGGCGTGCCAGATATTTTGCGACGGCCGTAACACTCGCGGTGATCGACGAGTATGAAACACATTTCGAGGCCATGGGTTGGAAAGCTGGATTGATATTGCCTCGTGCCGTCGGCGAGGCTAACTGGCTGATCGATAAGGCGGAACAAAACGATTCGCTGCTGATCAGCGGCAAGAATGATGGATTTACGGCCCTTATACTCAGGGGGGGCGAGCCCTCGGTCGTTCGTTCGATTACCTGTTCCCCGGCGGAGATAGATGATGAGGTCTATAGGCTGGTGATGTTTTATAACGACCGGTTTGGCGGTGAAACTGGTAAGGGGATTTTGGAAAGACTGCTGGTAATTGGCGATAGCCTCGTTTCGACAAAAGTTCAAACTATCGCGTCTGAAGCGCTTGGAAGAAATCTTAGAGTTCTTTCGAACGAAGACGTCGGTTTGCTCGTTCCCGGCGGGTTGAGCTTCGACGAAATTGCAGCCCCTGCAGGTCTCGCCGCCCTCGGGGTTTAAAAGTTTTTCTTCGACAAGATCGGTGTTCAGTCAAACTATTTCTTTAAGGCTTCGGAGAGCCTTTTTATTTTTTTGGCCTTCGGGTTGCGGATTGAAACAAATTGCATAAAACTACCGTAATAGACACCGCGTAATGACTACTCGATCGATCTCAATGGACGGCATCCGACAACTCACAGATTGCGAGTTGATCGTTGGTGCGATTGACGGTCGCTCAGACGGTTTTGAGGAACTCGTTCGCCGGTATCAGCGTCCGATCACCGGGTACGTATTCCGAATGCTGGGTAATTACGATGCGGCGCTCGACGTAACGCAAGAAGTGTTTATCAAGGTCTATAACTCGCTCAATAAATACAGTTCGGAGTACAAGTTTTCGACGTGGCTCTATCGCATAGCCCACAACGCGGCAGTTGATCATATGCGTCGGAATTCGGTGACCCCGCAGAGCCTCGAATCGGAAAATGCTGACGGCACATTTCAGATGCAGATCGAAAGCCACGGCCCGTCGCCGGAACAGGAGCGCGAACGAAGCGAATGGCGAGCTGAGATCGATACGGTCGTAAAATGTTTGCCAGCCGCGTATCGTGACCTTATTTTGTTGCGTCATGGCCGGGATTTGAGCTATGACGAGATCGCCGAAGTTACGGGGTTGCCGTTGGGAACCGTCAAGAACCGTCTTTTTCGTGCCCGTGAAATGATGCGTGAGATTTTTATTGAAAGGGGTTTTACGGGTGTTTGAGGCATATCGTTGAATAAATGGATACGGAGTTGAGCCAAAATTCAGAGTGCCACTCGTATGAGATAGCCGCGTACATCGATGGCGAGCTCGACGCTGCACGCGAAGGCGAATTGGAAGATCATTTTGCGCAATGTGCTAAATGTTTGCGCGAGCTGAATCATCAAAAGGAATTTCTATGTCGTCTTAACAGCAGCCTTAAACAGGAAGGCGACATTGAGCTGCCTGCGAACTTTACAAAACTGGTTGTGGCCAATGCCGAAAGTACGGTGAGTGGGCTGCGTCGTCCGCGAGAGCAGTTTAATGCACTGTTTATCTGTGCGGGATTGTTTCTTTTCGTACTTTTTGCTCTAGGAACGGGCGTCGGAAATATTCTTAGTAGCATTCTCTCGGTATTTGATCAATTGGCAGCGGTCGGCGGATTTTTTGGCCACATAATTTATTCGGTATTCCTTGGCTTAGCGATCATTTTACGTACTTTCGCGGCTCAAGTCCGGATTGACGGGGTCATCATAGTCGTTTTGACGGCGGTTTTCGTGATGTTCGGCCTGGCAATATCGAAAAGGTTGCTCGGAATACGAGCCTGATGTTTTCCTCGCCGAAGTCTTCTGACGTGAAATATCCATCCGCGACAGCGATATCCCAGCCGCAATTTCCGCCGAATTTCGTGAGAGTATTGCTATTCATCAGTTTTCTCAACTTGTTTTGCGTGGCAATTAACGCCAATCCCGAGATCTCGACGTCAGAAGATCAAACCACCGTTATCGTTAATGACGCCCCCGAACAGGAAGTCATTGTTATAGGAAAATCGGTCATTGTAAACAAACAAGCGAAGGGCGTCCTCGCCGTTGGAGGCGATGTCACGGTCGAGGGTCGTGTCGAAGGTGACGTGGCGACGGTCGGTGGGAACGTCATTCAAAAAAAGGACGCTTATATTGGTGGCGACATCATTGTCTTTGGCGGGGCCTACAAGCCCGAAAGCCAAAATCCGCTCCGTGAGCCGGGAAAGGAAACGGTGATGTTTGGGGTCTTTGAGGAAGAACTACGCAATTTCGGGCAGAACCCCACTCAGATATTATCACCGAGTTTTTCCCTGGCCTTTTTGGCCCAGCGGCTCGTACTTGCTCTTTTTTGGTTTGTAATTTCAGTTGTGATTATCACCATCGCTCCGGGAGCAGTTAGCCGGGCAGTCGCACGGATCCATCTATCTGCGCTAAGAGTTTGCGCACTTGGCACGGCAGCTTTTTTATTGAGTATCGGCGTTATTATCGGCGGGGCCGTGGTACTTCCGAACTATCTCGGCGCGACGCTTGGGCTGATGGGGATGCTGCTGCTCATGCTTGGTTATGTTTTCGGCCGGGTGTCGCTGCAAGTTAGTCTTGGTAAATTGTTTCAGAAGCACTTTCTCTCGGAAAACAACCGCTCCGAGACATTGGCGATCCTCATTGGCGTCTTGTTGTGGACGCTGCTGCTCTCACTCCCGTACATTTGGCTGCTAGCTTTGTTTGCTGTTTTCATTGTCGGCATCGGACTTGTATTAACGGCCAGATCGACGACAAAATGGCAAAACCCGTAAAGATAATGTTTGCCGTTTTTTACATTTCTTTACAAAATAGCTCGAACCTTACTGATAGAATTTACGTCATAGTCCTTGAAAGACGCAACCACGGGCCTTTTCGCTGCGTATTAAACTCAAGGATCGAAAATTACTAAAATGCTGCAGAATTTGATAGTCACAGTTTTAATATTTTTGTATTCGGGGGCTTTCGCGTACGTTTTTGGGCAGACGCCTGACTCAGCGATCAAGCCGTCCGTAATCTCCGGCGACGTTGTAACGATAACCGAAAAAAAGATCGTGGTAGGTACAAAAACCGGCCTTATGGACGTATTGATTACCGAAAAGTCAGTTTTCAAGCGAGTCTCAGCCGAAAATCCAAACTTTGCGACTGCAACGCCGGGAGCTCTGACCGAAATCGGTGTCGGCGATAAACTGACGATAACTGGTTTTCCCGCGGCGGACGGAAAATCGATTCCTGCGCGATCCGTATACTTCATGACCAAGTCCGATATTGCCGCAAAGAACGCAAAAGAAGCCGAGCAATGGCGTACCCGCGGGGTAGCGGGCCGTGTGATGAATGTAAATCCTCAAACCGGTCAGATCATTGTCGAGACGCGAACGCTAATGGGCAGTTCGAACATTACGTTGACGCCAAAGGACAAGGCAAAATTCCTCCGATACGCTCCGGATTCGATCAGGTTCGACGAAGCGGTTATGAGTTCGCTCACCGATCTCAAAGCGGGTGATATGTTGCGCGCGCTCGGCGACAAAAGTGCGGACGGCTTAAGCTTTGCCGCGGAACAGATCGTCGCGGGAGCGTTTCAAACAGTTGCGGGGACTGTAAAATCGATCGATCTCGCGAAAAACGAGGTTATTATCAAAAACTTGCAAACCAATAAGGATGTCACGATAGCCATCGGCGAAACCTCAATACTAAAGAGGTTCCCAACTGAACAGGCCGAACAAATGGCTCGCTTCCAGATGATGGGCGCGGGCGGCGCAAGACCGTCAGGCGGCGGGGCAACACCAGTAAAACCGGCACCGGCAGCGACGAACGGGCAAGGTCAAGCAACGGGTGGCGGACGCCCGGGTTTTTCCGGACCGCGTGCCGCGGGTGGAATTGACGATATGCTTGACCGACTTCCGAATATAAAAACAGAGGACCTTAAGGTCGGGGACATTATTGCACTATCCAGCACTAAAAACGGTGTCGCCGATCGGATGAAAGCGATCAAGCTGCTTGCGGGCGTCGAACCGTTTCTCAGAGCCGCTCAGGCTAGCGGCGGCCGGCGCGGCCAAGGCGGTGTTGACGCCGGCTTCAGCATTCCAGGGCTGGATGGAATCAGTTTCCCGTAAAATATATTAGAGAGTGGCATTGCTCTATGATGCGACTTTTATTTTTTATAGAACAGATATCATGAAACTCATTAGAGAAATTACATTATTTAGCTTTATTTCAATTCTTGCGACCGTCTCTGCGTTTTCTCAGGGTATGGGAAGCCTCGGAGGCCAAGTGGTGGATGGTCTGGGGGCGGTGGTTGTCGGAGCGACGGTTACAGTAGTCTCGCCAACGGGGACGCAAAAACAAACAATCAGCAACGCACGCGGGGAATTCGCTATCACGGGTCTCACTCCCGGCACGTACACGGTCAAGGCGATAGCTTCGAAGTTTGCCCTATACGAAAATGCCGATGTAGCCATTACGTCGGGCGAACGCAATGAACTTGTTGTCGTGCTTACAGTCGCTGGCCTCGAAGAAAATGTCGATGTGTCCAACAGCGAGCAAGTGTCGAACGACTCTGACAACAATGCTGACGCGACCGTTATCAAAGGCAAAGACCTCGACGCCTTGCCGGATGATCCGGACGAACTGCAAGCTGCGCTTCAGGCGTTGGCCGGGGCCTCGGCGGGGCCGAACGGCGGGCAAATTTACATCGATGGTTTTACCGGCGGCCAGCTGCCGTCGAAGGATGCCATTCGTGAGATCCGAATAAACAGCAATCCTTTTTCAGCGGAATATGACCGGATAGGCTTCGGGCGAATTGAGATTCTGACAAAACCCGGATCGGATAAATGGCGAGGCAATTTGAACGGTACCTTTAACGATGAAAGCCTGAATTCGCGCAATCCATTTGCTGCAAATAGAGCTGCAACCCAATCTAAGAACTTTGGCGGGAACATATCGGGGCCGATCCAGAAAGGGAAATCCTCGTTTTTTCTCGATATAAATAATCGCAATAACGACAATAACGCGATCGTTAACGCTCAGATTCTGGACCCTTCGTTCAATATCATCGGTTTTAGACAGGATGTACGACAGCCGACCAAGAACATCAGGATCGGCCCTCGATTTGATTATGCGATAAACGGAAAGAATACCCTCGTCGCCCGTTATAGTTTTGGCCGTACTACCCAAAACAATCTTGGTATCAGCGAAACGTCACTACCCTCGCGTGCTTACAAATCGTTTAATCGCGAACACGAACTGCGTTTTACTGAGACGATGATCATCAATGCCAAGACAGTGAACGAAACGCGGGTCGAGTATACCGACAACTTACGCGAGCAAAACGGCGATAATTCGATCCCAACCGTCAGTGTATCGTCCGCTTTTACTGGCGGCGGAGCGTCGATCGGATTGAGCAGCAATCGAAACAAAACATGGGAAGTGAATAACTTCACAAATATTTCGCTTGGTAAGAATTCGCAACACTCGATCAAGTTTGGCGGGAAACTTAGGCGCGTAAGTCTTACCGACCGTTCGGAAAGTAATTATGCGGGTACCTTTTTGTTTCCCGGATTCCTCGCGGCAGATTCGTGCGACATCAACGGTGACAACAAAGTCTCCTCGATCGAGCAATACCGCTGCAAAGTGAGCGGCGTCGTCGGACCATTGTACAATCCGACACAGTTTACTCTAACGACCGGCAATCCGGTTGCCGATGTCTCGCAGTTTGATGGCGGACTCTTTGTTACGGACGATTGGAAAGTCGTCCCGGCATTGCTACTGAGCTTCGGATTGCGGTACGAAAACCAGACGAATATCAGCAGTAAATTTAACTTTGCTCCGAGATTCGGATTTGCGTGGTCGCCGGGTGCAGGCGGAGCAAAGGCACCGAAGACCGTGTTTCGCGGCGGAGCCGGCATCTTCTATGATCGCTTTAACGAAAATAACACCTTGCAGGCAGAACGATTTAATGGTCGAAATCAGCTGAGCCTTCTCGTAAGTGCTAACGATCCGGACCCGGTACGGCGGGCGGCCGCAATCGCCCTTCTCGCTCAGCCAATTTTTACACTTTCGAGTGTGACAAATGTTCCTACCGCGTCCCAAATATTGGCGGCATTGCCCCAATCGAATACGATTCGCAACGTCTCGCCAATTTTGCAGGCACCGTATTCGATGCAAGCGGTTTTGTCGGTCGAACGTGCTCTTACGCCGAAACTTACTCTAGCGACCACGTTTATTTCGGCCAGATCGCTTCATCAGATCCGGACCCGGAACGTCAACGCACCTATCTGTCCTCTGCAGATCAACTGCAGCGGATCACCGCGTCCTCAGTCCACGTTGGGTAATATCAACGAATACGAGTCAAGTGGTAAGCTCAGCACGAACCGCTTAAACTTGAATTTGCGAGCTAACTTAAGTGCGAAATACTCACTTTTTGCCAATTACAGCTTTGGGCATGTGAACGCTGATTTTGATGGTCCAGGCCCCGCTTATTCCTATGACCTTAGCGGTGAATATGGACGAGCATTATTTGACGTCCGTCACAGTTTTGTTCTATTTGGAAATGTTAGTCTCCCGTGGAACGTCTCAATAAACCCGATCATCAATGCGAGTTCGGGCAGGCCCTTTAACATTACAAAGGGAGTCGATTCAAATGGTGACGGTTTTTTCACCGAACGGCCGACCTTTGGCGAATTGGGGACGACATGTACCGCACTCCGGCTGACGGCTTCTTACTGCGATGTTGCCGGCAAGGATCCGGACGCAATCATTCCTCGGAATTTCGGTGAAGGCCCAGCGAGTTTTACCGTCAGTATGCGCATCGGCAAGAACTTCGGATTTGGCAAGTCGGCGGCTTCGCGTGTTGCTGGTGGAGGTGGTCGGAGTGGAGCAGGCGGTAGCGGAACGGTCGGTGGCGGAGGCGGATTGATGGTAGGCGGTCCCGGCGGAGGCCCCGGCGGCGGTGGTGGTCCAAGAATGGAGATGAGGGGCGGCCCTGGCGGTGGTGATGCACGCAGACCTTACAATCTAAACGTTGGTATATTTGTCACAAATTTATTAAACAGGGTGAATCTTGCCAGTCCCACGGGCAGCCTAAGTTCGAGCCGTTTTGGCCAGTCAACATCGACGGCGGGTGGTTTTGGCGGCGGCGGATTTGGCGGCGGTGGTTTTGGAGGCGGCGGATTTGGCGGTGGAAGTGGACCGAACCGACGGATAGAGCTCAATATGCGCTTTAGCTGGTGAGGTCACGTTCTGCGATTTTCTTTTCGAGTCACCGGAGCGGCTTTTGTGGCATCTTACTTCTTATCTAGGGATTTGTTAGGATATTGGCAATATGAATAGAGTCTTTAGTTTGATCGGTTTAATAACATTGCTGATGTTTTCTTCGTTTGCGCAAACGAGTTCGTCACCGAAGCAAAGTGGCGCATCGGACAAACCGGCGGTCGCGGTAGCGGACAACGCAACGCTCGATCTCGCGAAAGCTACGCTTGCGGCTCATGGCGGCGACAAGCTGAAGCAGATGAAGTCACTTGTGATGAAAGGCTCTGCCGATATGAATGCTTTTGGTCAGGCGCTGCCCGGAGCTTTTTCCATGGCGATCAGCGGCGAAAAATATTATTTTGAGATCGTTAGCCTTCAACCGCTCAAGCAAATATATGACGGTCGCCAAACATATTCGTCGATACAGGGCTTTTCTCTGCCGCCGATCACTAGTTTGGGTTTTCCGCTGCTAACAAAGGTTGGCGACGTTGGCTATCCGGTCTCAGCGGTAGGTGACCAGAAAAAAAAGCTTAAGGGTTTTCGCATAACGACACCCGAAGGCTTTTATACCGATTTTTTTGTCGATGAGAAAACCGGTCAGATGAAAGGTTACGAATCGAGCTACGATGTCGGCGGGCGGCTAGTAACCACTTCCGTGGAGGTGGATGAATTCCAGACGGTTGACGGCATCGTCGTTCCTAAAAAATACTCGCAGAGATTCGATCTTGGCCAGATGACGGCCTACGCAAATTTTAAGGCAAAGGAGATTTTGGTGAATTCAACGGTCGAGGATGATGCTTTTGCTATGCCTAAGTGAATGGTTGCGGATTTGCAAAGTCAACCGAAGATCGAACTCCGCCACTCTCGAACCTTATTACTCCTATTTCGCAAAGCGACTCGTTTTCCACCAGTCTATGGTTTTTCTAAGTCCCTCTTCTAATCCGACTAGTTCAGAGTAATCAAGACATTCGACAGCCCGTCGATTATCGGCTAGCGAGTGTTTTACATCGCCGCTCCTCGGGCTCTGATATTCGGCCACTGCGTCAGGTTTATTTGTGATTATCTTCAGCACGTCAAGAAGCTCGTTCAGGGTGATTCTCGCGCCGTTTGCGACATTCATCGTTTCCCCGATCCCTTCCATCGTTTGAGCGGCCTTAATATTTGCGTCAACTACATTAGCAATATAAGTAAAATCTCTCGATTGTTCGCCGTCGCCGTAAATTATTGGAGCCTTGTCGGTCATTAGGGAATCAATAAAGCGTGAGATCACGCCGGAATACATCGAGGCCGGATTCTGCCTGGGCCCGAATACATTGAAATACCTAAGGGAAAGTGTTTCGAGACCATATACGTTATTAAACGCACGACAATACAGCTCGCCCGTGAGTTTCGCGACGGCATAAGGCGAAAGCGGATCGGGGCGCATTGACTCTACTTTTGGGAGGGTAAGTTGATTTCCATATGCCGAGCTAGATGCAGCGTAAATGAACCTCCGCACACCGGCCTCTTTAGCCTTGACCAGCAGATTGAATGTGCCGTTTACGCAAACGTGATGAGTTTCCACAGGATCTTCAACCGACCGAGGGACACTCGGAAGAGCGGCTTGGTGAAATACAACTTCGGCACCGTCAATGGCCTTCAAAACATCAGCGTCGTTATTAATGTCACCTTCGATAAAGTCAAACTCACCTGAGATTTCATCAAGGTTTTCCCGAAATCCCGTAGTGAAATTGTCAATTATTGTCACCCGTCCACCGCGCTGGATCAATTCTTCGGCTAAGTTAGAGCCGATGAAGCCCGCGCCGCCAGTTACTAGAAATTTTGGAGTGATAGACATTCTAATATAAAGTGCAGGTCAGCTACTTGAATTCGATACTAGCGGCCAACCCCTACGTATTCAAATCCCATCTCCCGCATATCCTCCGGCTCATAAATGTTGCGGAGATCGGCGATCTTCGGTGATTTTAACAACCCCCGTACCTTTTCCATATCCAAAGCCCTGAATTGGTTCCATTCGGTAACGATGACCAAAGCGTCCGCACCATTGATCGCATCGTATTCATCGAACGCATAGTCGATGTCCGGTAAGAAATGGCGGGCCTCGCTCATTGCAACTGGGTCAAACGCCTTTATTCTCGCACCGCGAGCGATTAATCCGTTGATGATTTCGATTGCAGGTGATTCCCGCATATCATCTGTTTCGGGTTTGAACGATAGTCCCAGCACGCCGATGGTTTTGCCGGTAAGACTACCCATAAGCTTTTCAATTTTCGGTATCATCGCGTCGCGTTGTCGTTCATTGGCTTCTATAACGGCGTCAACGATCCGTGTTTCGACTCCGAATTTGTCCGCGACGGTCGTCAAGGCACGGGTATCTTTCGGAAAGCAAGAGCCACCGTATCCCGGACCAGGATGCAAAAACTTACGGCCGATGCGATTGTCCATTCCGATTCCGCGGGCGACGTCGTGCACGTCGCAGCCGATCGCATCGCAAAGATTTGCTATCTCGTTAATAAACGTAATTTTAGTTGCCAAAAAGGCGTTTGCCGAGTACTTAATAAGCTCTGCGGCCTCGAGCGATGTTATGACTACCGGCGTTTCGATCAGGTAAAGCGGCCGATAGAGATCTTTCATCACCTCGATTGCCCTTTCCTCGTTGCTGCCTATTACAACACGGTCCGGTCGCATAAAATCCTCGATCGCCGCACCTTCGCGAAGGAATTCAGGGTTCGATGCAACGCCGAAATCGGTTTCGATGTTTAGATTTGTCGTTACAAATTCTCGCAGCCATTTCCCCGTCCCAACCGGAACCGTCGATTTTGTCACGAGAACTTTGTATCCATTGATCGAATCGGCAACATCTTTTGCAGCCTGTTGATAGTAACTCATGTCCGGCGAGCCGTCCTCACACGGCGGGGTGCCAACCGCAAGAAAGATTACAAGTGACTGACCTACCGCTGTGCGGACATCGGTTGTGAAATGAAGACGACCTGCGGCAACATTTTTTTCAACTATCTTATCGAGACCGGGCTCGTAAATAGGAATGATGCCTTGATTGAGTTTCTCTACTTTTTCGGCGTCGACGTCAACGCAAATTACGTCGACCCCAAATTCGGCAAAACATGCTCCTGTTACCAATCCAACGTATCCAGTGCCAATGACAGCAATATGCATAATTAAAACAATAAAAACTTATAAAAATCTATCAAGTATAAAATTGTGAATAAATCTAGGTCGTAGACAAAGGTATGCGGGCCACGTCGAAAAACATGGCCCGCAATCTTAAAACACTAGATAACCGAAACTAGCGTGTGGGACTAACTACCACCGTTCCACCACCCGGAGTTGTAGTGCCGCCTTGCGTTCCCGCGTAGATCCCGACTCCCGCAATACCGGCCGCGAGTAATATCAACCACGGCCAGCCGCCAATGGCGGGGCCAGGAGTTGAATCCGGACGAAGGCAGGGCTTACATCCCGTTTGGGCTAGGTTTCCCGCAGTCGCGGTCGTTCCGGCGACAACCTGCTTATCGTTCGACCCTTCCCGCATGGTAACAACTCCCGCAGTCGTGTCGACGTGCGTGTGGGAACACTCTGCCTCGACGACAAAATTGTCTGCCTGACCCGAATCGGCGATTACTGTCGCGTTCTTTGTTGTAACGGTGGTTGCGACTCCGGCGGCATTAGAAACCCTAACTTTTCCATCAGACAATATTGCAACGATGCTGTTTTCTGAAAAGCGCAGAGTTATCTCAGAATTCGCCATGACCTCGAGCCGTCCGGTTTTGCCGAGGCTGACCACACAGCTAGAATTGTCAGCCGTTGTGATAACCGCACCCGAAAGAACCGTAGAATTCGACACAGCCGGTTGACCGTTAATGGTAACTTGTCCGGATACTGTGATGTCACCAGCAAAATCCTTGGGCAGGGCAACGGCAACCGTTGAGTAAACGCACCAAAACACAGCTATGGTGAACAAAGTGAAAGACTTCCGTAATATATTTTTGTCAAGCATTTGACTTAATCTCCTCTTGAATCAATTCTCTCGCATGCAATAGACGAGGTATTGCAACTCGTCATTAATGAAAAACCAAAAAACTATCGTGTTGGGCTAGTAACGGTTGCTCCGCCACCAATGTTGGTGTCATTGTCAGCCGTTGCCGCAAGCACGACGGCCACAGCAGCACCGCCAAATATCAATGCCCATATCACCCAGTCATTATCGCCCGAAGAAGCGGCCTTGGAAGAAGCTGTAGCCGAGCTCGCGGAAGCAGTTTCGCCGGCATTGAGCTCAACGGTTTCACCCTTTAGCGTCCTAACCGTTACCGCACGGGCAGCGCTGAGAACTGTGACAGTGCCAGACGTTAAAGTTCCACTAATTAAGGCTCCGTCCGAGTTTAGCGTAAAACTAGAATTCGATCCCAGAAGGATTTTGCCAGCTTTGCCTAGATTAACCGTGGCCGTCATGCCCTCCGGAGTTGAGATGTTACTCGAATCAAAAACAGAGCGGCCAGTTTGGGCGGGCTCTCCATTCACGGTTACAAAAGAGGTTTCGGTAGTCGAGCCGCCTCCGTTGATTTTGAGTTCCCCGACGGCCTTTCCGGTACCGGCTACGGCCACCATTGAAGTCGTGCCGAATAATGCAATCAATGAGCACATCGTAAGTGCTTTCTGAATCCACAGTTTGCTTTTCATAGTTCTCCTCTAAATCTATATCCAAATCGATGATTTCAAAAAATCAAACCTTTCAAAAACTTACACAAAATATGTAGCGATGTCAATAAATCGGCCACGAACCTGTGTAAAATACCGGAAAACAAATTATCCGGAGCTTATCGATAACTTCTAAGCTTAGATTTGACACTTAGTTATAACACATTTTGCTAACGGTTCAAAGCGAAATGTGAAAAAAAAGGTCAATAGTGACTCAATTTACAAGCGATCATTCAAAACGAGGCTTTGATTAAAACTAATTAAATCTACCACTGCCTTTCTCTGGGCCAATCAACCAATCAAAAAAATTGAGTCACGACCTCAACCGAATGCTTGAGATGATTATCAGCGAACCGGACTTGTTACATTGTCGTCACGGGTAATAAGTACTATCGCTATCACCGTTCCAACAATTCCAGCGAAAACAACAATTGGTATCCAAGCGTCATTGCTTGAATTAGACTGAGCGGCCTTGGTCGCAGATTCTGCGGACACAGTCTCTCCGGTGTTAAGCTCAACCGATGCACCCTTTAATGTTCTAACAATTACCGGTTGAGCAGAACTGAGGACCGTTAGCGTGCCAGACATCAAGTCGCCGCTAATATTAGATCCGTCAGAATTAAGAATGAAGTTTGAGCCCGACCCCAATTGAACCTTGCCAGCTTTGCCAATATTGAGGGTGGCCGTTATGCCCTCAGGGGTCGAGATATTGCTCGAATCAAAAACCGAGCGTCCGCTCTGTGCAGGATCGCCGTTTACCCTCACAAAAGAACCCTCAGGGGCCGAACCGTTGCCTGAGACCGTTAACTCGCCCACAGCTTTGCCTGTGCCGGCCAAGCCCAACAATGAAGACGATGCGACGATCGCCGCCAGAGAGCACATTGTAAGTGCCTTTTGAATCCACAGTTTGCTTTTCATGATTCTCCTTCTTATTTTGAGTTTATCTAGGCAAAATCCAACGGTCCCAGAAACATTGCCCCCTAAATCCCGCACGATCTTGTCGATTGAGGCCAACAAAGCCAAATCCAAAATACTGTAACGCTCAATGATCAAAACTTCCGAAACCGGTCGAAATCCAACACGTGAAAAATGATTCCCCTTTATAACACAGTCTTTTTTAGATTCAAAGACAAATTCGCAAAAAAGACTTGAAACTGAAGATTTTTCTCTCACTGTCCGATGGCGTTAAGATAGAAGTAACGATTTTAGACCCACTGACCATGCGAAATCTATTGATCAATAGGGCCCCCATTCGTTCCATTTGCGGCGAACAATCCCTTTAGTTGTTTCAAGCAGAAAACTGTTATCGCGGCCATTTTTAAATACCGAAATCACGACACCCTTTCACACAATTGCCGAAACACAGTTTTTTTGTTCTAATTTGCTCAGTTCGAAACATATTAATTAGGAGTAGATATAAATGAAACTCAAGCTGTTTTTTGTACTCTTGTTGTCCGGTTTGCTTTTGGGTTGTACAGGAACACCGAAAGAAAAGCGGATCAAGATCGGTTTTGCGATGGATACTTTAAAAGAAGAACGTTGGCAGCGCGACCACGACGCCTTTAAGGCACATTGTGAAAAGCTAAATGTCGAATGCGTAATAACGGTTGCCGACAACAAGGCCGACAAGCAGGCTAACGATGTTGATAACCTTCTAACCCAAGGCGTTGACGCGCTTGTTATCGCGCCGCATGACGCGACGCAGGCGGCGTCAATGGTCGAAAAGGCCAAGGCACAGGGCGTACCAGTCATTAGCTATGACCGGCTGATCAATTCGGATAAAGTTGACGTCTATATTTCTCATCAGGTTCCTGTTATTGGCCGGAAAATTGCCGAGTATGCTCTTCAGAAAGTACCTAAAGGGAATTATGTAATGGTCTATGGAGCTTCGACTGACAACAATGCCGTTATTATGAAGAAGGAACAACTTGCGGTTCTACAGCCGGCGATCGATAAAAAGGAGATACGCATAGTTGCCGACAATTTCATCACCGATTGGCGCCCGGACGAAGCACTTAAGATGGCCGAAAATGCGCTGACACAAAATAACGACGATATACAGGCCTTTGTTGTGTCAAATGATGGGATGGCCGGCGGCGTGATCTCGTCGCTTGCCAAACGCGGGCTGGTTGGCAAAATACTGGTTACGGGCCAGGACGCGGGTATGGAAGCTCTCCAGAATATCGCCGAGGGCAAGCAGACGATGACTGTATACAAGCCAATTATTCCGCTCGCTAATACTGCGCTCGAGACTGCGGTCAAGCTTGCTAAGAAAGAAAAGCTCGAAACGAAACCGTTCTTAAATGATGCGATCAAGAAAGAAATTCCGGCGATTCTGCTTGAGGTCATATCGGTGGATAAATCCAATCTGATGGATACGGTGATTAAAGACGGTTATGCCAAGTTCGAAGATGTTTATAAGAATGTTCCTGAAGCCGACCGTCCGAAGAGATAAACGATCCGCAATTCCATATGACCGATATAGTCCTGGCCGCGGATCTCGGCGGCACCAACATTCGTATCGCAGCTGTCGCGCGCGACGGCTCGGTTCTTCACATTGCAAAGGAGGCGACACCGAAAGCGGTTTCACCCGGCCAGTTAATGGCAACCTCGGCTGCAATGGTCGAAGAATGTCGCCATGCTCTAAGTGACGGTCATCATATCTGCGGGATCGCATTTGCTTCACCGGCCGCCGCGGCGAAGGACTGTGATGGCATTTTAAGGAAGCTACCAAACCTTCCTTCGCTCAACGGTATGAATTTGAAAGCGGAACTTCTCGACCGCTTTGGTCTGCCGGTGACCCTCGAAAATGACGCTACAGCCGCCGCGATCGGTGAAAATTGGCTTGGCGCGTCAAAGGCCGTGCGTGATTCAATAATGGTCACATTGGGCACTGGTGTCGGCGGCGGGATTATTATTAACGACGAGCCCTTTCGCGGAATCGATGGAACCGCGGGTGAGATCGGCCATATATGCGTAGAGCCGGACGGGCACCCCTGCGGCTGCGGGAGTAACGGTTGCATCGAGCAATATGCCTCGGCCACGGCGATTGTGCGAATGGCATCGGACTTGGGTCTCGACTGCGAAACCGCTGAAGATGTTTACGAGACCGCAAAAGGCGGTGACGGTCGAGCGATTTCTGTCTTCCAAATAATGGGGCGTTATCTTGGCATAACACTCGCCGGGCTTGTAAACACGCTCAATCCGGAGATGATAGTCCTCGGCGGCGGAGTGGCAGCCGGTATCGACGCCTTCATTGACAAAGTAAACGCGGAGATTGAGTCGCGAGCCTTTCACGAGCCTGCGGACCGGGTAAAAATAGTCCGCTCAGCGCTTGACGACATGGCGGGTATTGTCGGCGTAGCACGTTCCGCTTTCCTGGCTGACGCCAACTAAACAAAGCTCGGTTGCGGCCAAGACTTTTGGCCGGCTACGTTTGGGCTTGCACAAAGTATCACTTTCAATTAAGATATTCGTTTGCTGAGATGCGCGAGTAATTGTGCAAAGTGGGTTTCGCACCCACTTTTTATTTTGCGTAGGAAACGATGGACAAGCAATTGATAATCGAACATGTTACAAGGATCGCCTCTGAGGTTTCGGCCGAAATCGGAATTGAGCTTGTTCATATTGATATTTTGGGTACGAAACGCGATCTGGTGCTGCGGATCTTTATCGACAAACACGGCGGCGTAAAGCTCGATGATTGCTCCAAGGTTTCGCGTGGGGTCGAGGACGTGCTTGATAGCGAAGATTTCATTCCCTCGCGATACGTGCTCGAGGTTTCGTCACCGGGTATTGAGCGTCAACTTTATTCGTTGAGGGATTTTGTTAAATTTTCCGGCCAATTGGCGAAAGTTAAGTTGAAAACGGAAATCGAAGGGCAAAAGACACTGGTTGGAAATATAGTTGGGGTCGACGGCGAAACAATATCGATCGACGACCGTTCTAAAGGAATTGTGAACTTCGATTATCAGGAAGTTGAAAAGGCGAATTTGAAAATCGATCTGGTAAAAGAATTTGGCAGCCGATAATTCGGTGAGGTAAGAAATATGCGTGAGCGAATGAAAATAAGGTAGTTATGACATCATCCATCGGACAGAGTATTGAAGTATTGTGCAATGAGCAGGGCTTGGACCGCGACATGGTCATCGAGGCGATGAAAGACGCGGTAAAGGCCGCTGCACGAAAGCAGTTCAAAGATAAAACGGGTGATAGTGTACAGGTCGACTGGAACAATGAAGAAGGCGCGATCGAAATCTCAGCGCAGAAGACAGTTGTCGAAAACGTTGAAGATCCCTTAAGCGAGCTTTCGCTCACAGATGCGGTCGAACTGGCCGGCGACGAGATCGAGATTGGCGATATGTTGTTATTGCCGCTGCCGACCGAGGAACTGGGTCGCATTGCCGCACAGACTGCAAAGCAGATATTGGTTCAGAAAGTCCGAGAAGCGATTCGCGAAAAGGTTTATGAAGAATATATCGACCGCAAAGGCGAGCTGATCAACGGAACGGTCAAACGATTTGAGCGCGGCGACATGATAATCGATCTCGGCAACAATTTAGAGGCTATCGTTCCGAAGTACGAACAGTCCCGCGGCGAGATGTGGAACCAAGGCGAACGGATCAGAGTCGTTATTGTAGACGTATCGAAAGAGCAAAAAGGACAGCAGATCAAATGTTCGCGCGCCTCATCCGAACTTCTCAAGCGGCTTTTCGAAATGGAAGTGCCTGAGATATACGACGAAACAGTAGTGATCAAGTCGGCGGTTCGTGAGCCTGGCGATCGTGCAAAGATAGCCGTAACGTCGAACGAAAAGGACGTCGATCCGGTGGGCGCTTGCGTCGGAATGAAAGGATCGCGAGTGCAGGCGATCATCAAGGAAATGCGCGGCGAGAAGATAGACATCATTGAGTGGTCGGACGAGCCTTCGGTGTTTGCGGCTAACGCGCTCTCACCGGCTAAGGTTTCGCAGGTCCGTATTACGGATATTAACAACCGGCTTATGGAGGTGATCGTGGGCGAAGATCAACTCAGCCTCGCGATCGGTAAGAAAGGGCAGAACGTTCGGCTTGCGACGCGATTGGTCGGTTGGGAGATCAAAATCGTAAGCGAAGAATTGCTCAAGAAAGAGATCGCTCAGCAGATGGGCAAGATGATGGCTTCGGGCGAGGCCGTACCAATTACGGTTCTCGAGGGCGTGACCACATCACAGGCTGAGACCTTGGCGGAAAAAGGTATCGCGGATGTCGAAGCCCTTGCGGCGACATCGGTCGACGACCTTGTTAATTATCTCGACGTAAGTATGGATCAGGCCGAGGCGATCCGATCCGCTGCGAATATCATCGTAGAGGCGAGAAATTCAGCGATCGGCGGCGACGACGTTGAAGAAAAACCTGTCGGCGATGAAAGTACGGATCCAGCCGCAGAGACCGCGACCGTCGAAGAACCGAAGGCTGAAGCAACTGTAGACGAAGAGCCTCCGGTGGAATCCGACACTGCGGAGACCTCTGAGATCGACACCGCAGAGACGGAGAGTTCTGTCGAAACTACTGAAAAAGAAGAGGCGGACTCGGCCGAAACCGTCGAACCCAAAACGGAAGAGGCGGCTGCGAAGAAACCGGCGAAGAAAAAGAAAAGCTGACCGGAGTTATTTGCGAGGTTTTGTTTCACGGATTTTTTTTAAGGTTACACGGGCTTTTAGAACTAGTTGAATATGGCGATTGGCAAAAGTATTAGAATTTACGATCTTGCACGCGAGGTGAAACAAGACACCAAACGCGTGATGGAAGATCTGCGGCGTGAAGGCGCGGATATTAGCGTCGCGTCCAATTCCGTCAGCTATGACCTCGCTGAAAAGGTCCGAAGTAAGTACTTTCCTAAAACGGAAATAGCCCCTAAGCGCGGGATAAAAATCATTAAGGCAGCAAAGGTCGAAGCGCCAACGGTCGAGAATGATGCTGTTGCGACGGAAACGGTTGAGCACGTCGAATCGCCGGTTGAGGAAATACCTGAGTCGCCCGCAGTCGACACGGAAATCCCTGCTGCTCCGCAAGTTAAAAAACTTACAAAAAAGACAGTTGAGGAGCCGGCCGTCGAGGATCAGGCACCAAAAGTTAAGACGCTCACAAAACGTAAAACGAAAGAGGTCGAAACTGAGCTTGAGGAAAGTTCCGCCAGTGTAGAAGTAGAAGTAGAAGAAGCAATTGAATCTGAGCCAACTGACACAGGTATCGAAACTCCGCCTGAGGCTGCAGCCACCCCCTCGGGAACCCGTGTAAAGAGTTTAATACTTACGCCAGATGCCATTAAGAAAGGTATCAAACCGGGTGAACGCGTTGTTAGCGAAGCACCGACAAAAACGGGCAGCCTTGTTTCGGAAAGAGCGCGTACGCCTCTGGTCGACAAGAGCGGCCGACGGGTAGAATTCAAAGGTACACCGGGCGAGACCGCGGCTCCGCAGCTTACTTACACTCCTCCGGCTGACAACCGTCGCAGGCCGGGACGTTCCGGCGGGCGCAAAGGAAAGGGCGTAGAGGATAAGGCCGGCAGGTGGGCCGAGCGTGATCTGGTCGCGCCGCAAAAACGATCAATCGAAGAGCGTGTATTAGATCAGGTCGGAGAGGTCGATCTCGAGCATTTGAAAACTGCTCGCCTCACCGAGGGTGCGACGGTTCGTGAATTTGCCGAGGCACTCGGAATTACCCCTCGCG
Source organism: Pyrinomonadaceae bacterium (assembly GCA_036802885.1). Lineage (GTDB taxonomy): Bacteria > Acidobacteriota > Blastocatellia > Pyrinomonadales > Pyrinomonadaceae > OLB17. The sequence continues at coordinate 30,427 of DAIRVI010000010.1, read as the reverse complement.
ACATTGTTCAGCTGCTCATCAAGCGCGGTGTTTTTGCGACGTTGAATCAACCTATTGGCGAAAAAATGGCTGCGGAGATGGGGCTCGATTTTGGCTTTGATGTAAGCTTCGTGCCGTTCGAAGAAATGGTCATCGAGCAGGAGTTTGAGGATCTGATAGCGGCCGACGCAGATGATATCGAATTGCCTCGTGCTCCGGTCGTGACGGTTATGGGTCACGTTGATCACGGTAAAACGTCACTGCTCGACGCGATCCGTTCGGACAATGTAGCCGAGGGCGAAGCCGGCGGGATCACTCAGCATATCGGCGCATACAGCGTTATGGTGCCAAATCCCGACAAACCTGATGAACAGCGCCGCGTCGTGTTCCTCGATACGCCGGGCCACGAAGCGTTTACAATGATGCGTGCCCGTGGTGCCAAGGCGACTGACATAGTTATACTGGTCGTCGCGGCCGATGACGGTGTGATGCCTCAGACGATCGAGGCAGTCGAGCATGCAAAGGCGGCCGGCGTGCCGATAATCGTCGCCATTAATAAGACCGATAAGCCCGACGCAAATCCCGACAAGGTAAAACAAGGTCTCGCAGGCCTCGGTTTGCAGCCGGTGGATTGGGGCGGCGAAACGGAAATGGTCGCCGTTTCGGCTAAAAAGCACGAAAATCTCGACACATTGCTGGAAACGGTTTTATTGCAGGCCGATATGCTTGAGTTGCGGGCAAGCCCGACTCGCCATGCGTCCGGTGTCGTGCTCGAAGCCAAATTGGATAAGGGACGCGGTGCCGTTGCGACGGCGCTAGTTCAACAGGGCACTCTGCGTGTCGGTGATCCATTTATCGTCGGTCAATTCTCGGGCAAGATCCGTGCAATGTTCTCGGATCGCGGCGAGGCTGTCACAGAAGCGCAACCTGCGACGCCCGTCGAGATACTAGGGCTTCAGGGCGTGCCGCAGGCAGGCGACACGTTCCAGGTCGTTTCGGATGTTGAGCGGGCTCAGACGATTGCCGGACAGCGGCAGATGCATGCTCGTCAGTCGGCAATGCTCAAGACTACGAAACGCGGCATCGAGTCGCTCGGACAGGCCGAGATCAAAGAACTGCTCGTGATCCTTAAGGCCGATGTTCAGGGCTCTGTCGAAGTGCTAAAGGGTACTCTCGAAAAGCTTTCGACCGAAAAGGTCAAGGTTCGCGTAATACGTGCCGGGGTCGGTGCGATTGCCGAGTCGGACGTTCTGCTCGCTTCAGCCACGCAGGCGGACGACCCTTCGACAGCAGTTGTAATTATTGGATTTAACGTTCGGCCCGAGGCCCGTGTCACAGATATTGCGAAACACGAGGACGTTGATATCCGACTTCACTCGATCATTTATAAGGTCGAGGAAGAGATAAAAGCGGCGATGATCGGCATGCTTGACGCGATCGAGAAGGAAACGATCCTCGGAAAAGCCGTTGTGCAGGAAATTTTCAAGGTCTCGAAGATCGGTACGATCGCGGGGTGCCGCGTTACCGAGGGCCTTATTCGCCGACAGGCGAAGGCACGGCTTATTCGCGATGGTGTGGTCGCGTGGGAAGGCGATATCGCTACTCTCAAACGATTTAAGGACGACACCAACGAAGTCAAAAATGGATTTGAATGCGGCATCAGTCTGGTCAATTTTAACGACATTAAGGTCGAAGACGAGATCGAGGCATTTGTGATCGAAAAGATCGCGGCAACCGAGTTGTAATTTGTATGCGTCGGCCCGAGCGGTTTGCAGAAGCGTTAAAGGTAGAAATTGCCGAGGTCGTCGGATTCGAATTAGACGACCCGAGGCTCGAGATGGTGACCGTGACTGATGTCGTGGTTGCGAGTGATCTGCGAGACGCGAAGGTCTTTGTCCTTATTCGCGGGAGCGAGGATGAGATCGATAAGGCGCTGAAATCACTTAGACATGCTTCGACGTTTGTTCGACAGCAAGTGGCGATGAATTTAGACCTACGGCACGCTCCGCACGTGCATTTTGTACGCGACACAGCCGAAGAAAACGCTTCGCGCGTTGGCGAGATCCTAGTTGATCTCGAATCGAAGGGCGAAATAAATAAGGAAAATAGTGATGAGTGATGAGTGATGAGTGATGAGATAAAGAAATCGGTTTCTGACGCTCATCACTTATCACTCATCACCCATCATTTGGACACCGAGTGTTAAGTCAAGTAGTTGAATTAATTGAAAATAAGGGTAAGTTTGCGATCACGACGCATATTAAGCCGGACGGTGACGGTGTCGGTTCGTCGCTGGGACTGTGTTGGCTCCTGAAGTCGCTCGGTAAGGACGCAGAGGTCATCGTTCACGGCGATGTGCCGCCGGCATATCGAAGTTTGCCGGGTGCCGAAGAGATTCGTGACATCAAAAGGATCGACGGTATTTACGATGCGATTTTTGTGATCGAATGTTCGGACATTGAGCGACCGGGCATCGCCGGCCTCGAAAATGAGTTCACGGTCAACATCGACCATCACGCTACGAGCGAACATTTCGGGACGATAAATTGGATCGATTCGACCGCCTCGGCCGTCGGCGAGATGATCTACAATCTTTGCAAAGCGATCGGCGGCAAGATCACACAGGATATTGCCGAATGCGTCTATATGGCGCTCGTTACCGACACTGGTTCATTCCATTTTCCAAATACATCTGATCGAACATTGAAGGTCGCATCCGAGCTCATAAAGGCTGGTGCAAAGCCCGCGAAGATTGGCGAGGCCGTCTATAATAATTATCCTTGGTCGCGGATCGAGCTGATGCGGCAAGTCCTCGAAACTGTAAAACGCGACCGATCGGGACGCATCGCGTCGATGCGGCAAACGATCGAAATGGCAGAATCCGCTGGTGCGATCGACGGTGATAATAACGGCTTTGTTAATATTCCGCTCGCCGCCAAAGATGTCGTCGCCGCGGTGTATATGCGAGAGATCGGGCCAGATCAATTCCGGGCCAGCCTGCGATCAAAAGGCGACATAAATGTTGCAAAGGTGGCCGAAGCTTTTGGCGGTGGCGGTCATAAGAATGCATCGGGACTGAGTATTGACGGCGATTGGGACGAGAAAGAGGCTGAACTCGTAGCTGCACTTGCCGAAGCGGTCGAAAGGGCATCTTAGTGCAGAAGCCCGCACACAGTAAGGGCACACTCAACACCATTTAAAGATAAAAGCGACCGAAGAATTTTTACCTTGCTAGCTAGCGGATAACCTAACTCTATATCCATAGCCGCCTTTGGCGCGTGAAGGCTTCTGCATTTTATTAAATCCTGTCATAATTTTTGCAAATGGCTGAAAAGCGGTATAAATGGCGGCGAGAGGATTACCGCGAAAACACCAAGGGCCTGCTGATGCTAAACACCGGCGACGGCAAGGGCAAGACGACGGCTGCGATCGGCGTGATGGTTCGAGCCGCCGGCCGCGAATTGAAATGCTGCATGATCCAATTCATGAAAGCTAAAACCGACCGCTATGGTGAGCACGAATCTCTTGAAAAGCTCGGCATCGAGGTCCATACGATGGGCGACGGCTTTACGTGGGACACGAACGACAAATCGCAAGACATAAAAACTTCGGAAGAAACATGGTCGCTCTGCCTCGAAAAAATGCGCAGCGGCGAATACGACCTGCTCGTTTTTGACGAGTTGTTGTATGTTTTAAGCTACGGCTTTCTCGATATCGATGCTGTGATCGCAGAGATCCGTTCAGTACGAAAGGATCAGCCGCATCTTCATTTGATCCTGACCGGCCGAAACGTTGATAATGCATTGGCAAAAATGATCGACGAAGCCGATCTCGTCACCGAAATGACAGAGATCAAACATCCGTTTCACAAGGGCATCTTTGCGCAGCAGGGAATTGAGTTCTAAAGCTCTGAGTCCCGCCTTCAGGTGGCCTCCCTGCTAAAGCAGGGATTCAAAACGAGATATGAAAGAAACCGTCGAAAAACGAAATCCGTCCGGCATTGTCGATTACATTGCGCTTGCCTTGACGACCTTTGGCGTTGGCTATATTCCGGGCGCTCCCGGAACTTACGGCTCGGCGGTCGCTGTGGCGATCTACTTTGGTGTCGTTTCGTTTGAGATTCGCGGGTGGTACGGTGTCGGAATACCATTCCACTGGGCGTTAAATGCACTTCTGCTTATTATTTTCTGCCTTATCGGAATTTGGGCATCCGGTCGGACCGCGCCGATATTCGGTCGCAAAGACCCGTCGCAGGCTGTGGTAGATGAGGTGATGGGGCAACTGATAACTTTCGCCTTCATTCCCTTTGGGATTTCATGGCCGTTTATCCTCGCCGGTTTTTTACTATTCCGTCTGTTCGATATCTGGAAGCCATACCCGATTGACAGCTTACAGAGCCTGCCCGGCGGCCTTGGAATTTGTGCCGATGACATCGTTGCGGGGGTTTACGCCGGTATCTGTCTCGCGGTGGGGTACGCCGTTTATTTAACAATATGATTTACCACGTTTTGCCAGGCGATGCGGTCGCCGAGGAATTTCGCAAAGCAAAGATCGACGGCGATGTCATAGTGTGCCGAGAATGTTTGGTCGTCGGACCTCGGGATGCCGAGACTCCGTTCGAATTTTGGGAGCAACGAGCGAAATTCATATTGGCGGAATACGGTGAGGACGAGATCGAGTATCACGAACGCGTCGCCGACGAGCTTGAGAAATTGAGCGACATTTCTCCGCAATCCGAAGTAAATCTGTGGTTCGAATTCGAGCTGTTTTGCAGCGTCAATATGTGGTTTTGCCTGTCGCTTCTGAGCGAATCGGGTGCCGCTGTCTATCGCGTCGAACCGATCGATCTCGACGAAAGCGATCGGTGGGACGGTTTTGGCAGATTTACGGCGGACGACCTTAAAGCGTGCTTTGAGCTGCGGACGGAATTTAGCAAGAACGACATTTCGCTTGGCAACGCACTATGGCAGGCCTACCGGCGAAAAGACTACGACGCACTTCACGAACTGGCGATGACCGAATCGCCGTGCTTTCCGCACTTAAAAGAGGTCGTCGCGGCTGCCGAAACCGAGGACAAACAGCCGATCGAAACGATAAAGGCGATCGCGGCAGGCGGCGAGACTGATTTTGAGAGAGTGTTTCTGGAATTCAAGAAGCGAGCAGGCGTATACGGGTACGGCGATCTTCAGGTTCAAAGGCTGCTCGATCACGCCTCCTCGTAATCGTCGATCACCTCTTTTGATTGTTCGATCTCGAGCACGCTTTCACGCTGAAATATCCATCCACGGCGCCAAAAATATATCAGCAGCAGGATCGTGATCAGGCCCATCGCGCCTAGCGTAAACCAATAACCGTTCTCGGTCTCTAATTCCGGTATATGTTTAAAATTCATACCGTAAATACCGGCGATGAGGCTGAGCGGCAAAATGATGGCTGAAAGCACGGCGAGGGTTTTCATTACGTCATTCGTCCGATTGCCGACAACGGCGAAATGGATGTCAAACAAGCTGCTAACAAGGTCTCGATAACCCTCGGCAAGGTCCGAGATTCTCAACAAGTGATCGTGCACGTCGCGGAAAAATGGCAGCACCTTTGTCGGAATCTGCGGGAATTCACCGTGCGACATTCGGTAAAGAACCTCTAACTGCCGCGACGATATACGTTTTAGGCGGGCGACGCTGCGACGCAGATCCATTATGTCGCCGAGTATAGCGTTGCTGCTCTTCCGCATATCGAGCACGCGTTCCTCGAGGTTGTTGATGCCCTTGTCGAAATCATCGACGATAGGCATATACAGGTCGACGAGCTCGTCCAAAATGTTGTGCAGCAAATATGCGGCGCCGCGCTGGCAAATAAATGTGCTGCTGCGAATATGTTGTTTGACCGTCTTAATGCTGCGAAAACGAAGAACGTGAAAAGTGACGACAAAATTCTTTCCCAAATAGCCGTCAAGTTCTTTGGTCACAAAGTTTGACGCGTTCGTCTCGCCGGGTTTTATGCCGTGGACGATGAAGTAGAGATAATTTTCAAATCCCTCGACCTTAGGCTGATTTCGCGTCTCGACGCAATCCTCGATCGTCAGGTGATGAAAGTTAAATACGTTCTTCATCACATCTTTCGATTCGGCAAGATGTTCCTCGGTCTCACCCTGCAGATCTACCCAGACTACGTTCGTCTCGACGGCGAGCAAAGCCGGCAGCTCGTCGCGAGAAAAGCCTTCCTCAACCCTATCCGCACCTTTTCTGTAGCAAAATATTTCCATTCTAGAAGCTCCCTTCCTTACGCGGTTGCGACGTTCTCGCAACGCTGGCACGTCTTTTGTGCCAGAATGAGGGGTAGCAGTCCCGACCACATCGGGTCTGACGGGGCGGTTCTCTCTTTCTTTGTCGCGTCCAACCCTAAATGCTAAAATCTACCACAATTGACACTAACGGTTTTACCACCGACAACCGGCAACTGACAACCGACGATTGGCTTATTGCTGACTGCTGACCGCTCAATGCTAAATATTATGAAAGTTTTTATCGCCGACGACGTTAACGAAGACAAGCTCGCGCCGCTCACGGGCGCCGGCATCGACGTCGTCAAGGAAACGAAGCTCGAGGGCGATGCTCTCGCAGCCCAGATGGGTGATGCCGACGGCGTTATTGTCCGGAGCGCGACGCTCATTACGGCGGAGCTGATGGATAAGGCGCCGAATCTGCGCGTCATCGGCCGCGCGGGCGTCGGCGTGGACAATATCGATGTCAAAGCCGCGACACAGCGGGGAATCGTCGTGATGAACGCACCCGACGGCAACACGATCACGACGGCCGAACACACCATCGCCCTGCTCGTCTCGATGGCCCGCAACGTGCCGCAGGCGCACGCGAAACTGCAAGCAGGCGAGTGGGATAAGAAAAGCTTTGTCGGCGTCGAGCTGAACGGCAAAACGCTTGGCGTGATCGGTTTGGGGCGCATCGGGAAGCACGTCGCCCAGATCGCACGAGGCTTTGGGATGGAGATCGTCGCTTTTGATCCGTTCACATCCGTAGAAAATGCTAAGGAGCTTGGCATCGAGACCGCAACGCTTGACGAAGTTTTCGGGCGCGCCGATTTCCTCACCATCCACACGCCGGTCACCGACGAGACAAGAGGAATGATCGGCAAAGACGCCTTCCCCAAAATGAAAAAAGGCGTGCGCGTCGTCAACTGTGCACGCGGCGGGCTCGTCGATGAAGCAGCGTTAGTAGAGGCGATCGAAAACGGCACGGTCGCGGCCGCCGCGCTCGACGTATTTTCGACCGAGCCGCTCCCCGCGGATTCGACCCTGCTCGGCAACCCAAAGATCATCACCACGCCGCATCTCGGAGCCTCGACCACCGAGGCCCAGCAGGGCGTCGCGCTCACCGTCGCCGAACAGATGCGTGATTACCTGCTCGACGGCACGCTGAGAGGCGCCGTCAACGCCCCGTCAATGGCCGCCGCCGAGGTCGAGGCTCTGCAGCCGTTTATCGACCTTGCGACCAGCCTCGGCCGCTTTCAGGCGCAAATTCTGGACGAAGGAGCGATCTCAAATGTGCGTCTCGAATACACGGGCGAACTCGCCGAACGCGACGCCGCACCGGTCACGCGCGCATTCCTTGCCGGCCTGCTGCGTGACGTTTCCGCACGTGTAAATGTCGTCAACGCCCTGCTCATCGCCGAGGAACGCGGCATCGGCGTCACCACTTCGTACACCACGTCCGCCCGTCCGGTTAACGCGGATATTTTAACGAGCGTCACTTCATCCGAAGGCGAACAAACCCTCGCCGGCCAGGTCTTCGCAAACGGCGAAGGCCGCATCACCCGCATCGGCAACTTCTCAATTGAAGCTGTTCCGAGTGGTTTTATGCTCGTGACAAAAAATCAAGACGTCCCCGGCGTGATCGGCAAGATCGGTACGACGCTTGGTGAGTCAGACGTAAACATCAGTAGCTTCTATCTCGGCCGTCAGGAGAAAGGCGGCGAGGCCCTCGCCGTCGTTCGCGTCGATTCGGCGGTCGACGAAGACGTTTTGGGTGAGCTGCGAAAACTCGACGCGATCATTCTCGTCAAACAAGTAAAGTTATAGCGCGATGAAAAAACTTTCTCTGATTTTCGTCACCGTCGCGATGTGCATCATGCCCACACTCGCACAAAATAACGAACGCGAGATCGCGGCGCGGTTTGCTCCGGTGTTTTATCAGGCGCTTGGCGATAAGCCGCGGAGCGACTATATTACGAACTTCGATTTTGACGGCGACTGGCTTGGCAATAACAACTGGCGAAATACGGATAATGTGAAGTTTCCGCTGCGGGCTTATGTCTATTTCTCAGTTAGCGAGACGCAGACGCATTATTTCATTCACTACGCGGTTTTTCACCCGCGAGATTACAAGGGCGGCGAGAGAAAGGGGCTGATCCTGAGCGATCTAATACGCGAGGGCGTCAAGCGGGCAAGCGACGGCAATCCCACCGGTTTGTTGGCCGAAGCAACGGCCGCACACGAGAACGATATGGAGGGCGCACTGGTCGTCGCCGCCAAATCGGGTAACGATCCGGAAAATGCGAAAGTGGTCTTTGTCGAAACGCTTTACCACAATACATTTAGGCTTTATGCACAGACCGAATCAAGGTCTAATGTGTCGGGCGTTTTCAAGACTGACGGGCAACGCGTTCTGCTTTATATCGAACCCAAGGGGCACGGCATCCAGGCGTATTCCGCGGACGAGAGACAATCGTCTGGTAAGGGCGTCATAATTTACAAATACGGGGCGAAGGCCGGCGATCCGGATAAGCGTTCGGACGGGCCGGTGGATTATGACCTGCTGCCTATCGAGACGACTCTTTGGCCGAAGGCACGGGCCGCGGCAAAAAATATTACATTTGGCGCGTTTCGCGACTATGGCGATAGAACAATCAATGTCGTGCAGTCGAAGGGCGGCGTTGCGGCAAAAAAGGTGAAGGTCGGCAATCTCGCATCGGCGTTTCTCGGCGGAACGGGCGGTATCAATATGGCGCGACCGCCGTGGGGCTGGTTCGACAAGGATAAACGCGACGATCCGCTTGGGCTGTGGTTCTTTGATCCGGCAAATATCGTCAAACGCGACTTTGCACTAGGCGAAACTTTCTCAACCGCCTACGTCAGGCTGCCATTCTGGGCCGCGAAATAGAGATTTATCTCGGTAAACGCTCAACTAGGGCAAATAGCGATTTGGAATCGGTATGTCGCTACTCAAACCAAATTGCGCGATTTGCAAGCCTGCGGTCGAGCCATTTATCCACCACGTTCCACTGCGATAAACAGCAATGTCGGTTTTGCCGTCGCCGTCGTAATCGGCAGGAACAAGAATGTCCGTTGATATTCCGAATTGTATGGAAGAATTTCCGTTGTTGTTTCTGAAATACCAAGTGCCGTTTGAGGGACGATAAACCGCTAAATCGTCAACGCCGTCACCGCTGTAATCGCCCAAAACGATTTTATCGCCCGCTATTCCTTGCGGCACGCGGGGAAGTCCGATCCCCCCTGAAAAGGAGAAATACCAATAATATACGCCGGATTCAAGATTGACGGCAATCAAATCTCCTTTGCCGTCGCCGTCAAAATCGCCGCCGGCGGGTTGGGCGGTCGATGGCAAAAACGACAAATTAGAGTTCACTTGAGATTGTCCGTTACTGCTTTTGAGAATATACCAGAGGAAATTTCCAGACGTCGGGCGAACGATCGTAATATCGGCTTTGCCATCGCCGTCGTAATCTTCGATGACGGGAATGTCGTCCGGATTTCCCCAAGAAACACCCGTAAAGGTAAAGTTTGAACTGTTGAGGATGTAAAAATCAGGTTGAATGCCGTCGGCATTGGCGCGATAAATGGCAAAATCGGTTTTGCCGTCGCCGTCGTAGTCAGCCGGAACAAGCCGGTCGGTTGAGAGTCCCCAATTTATCACGCCGAATCCGGCGATTGAACCATTCAGATACCAATTTCCTTCGCTCGGGCGAAATACGGAAATGTCGGACCTGCCGTCGCCGTCAAAATCGGCGCGCGTTGGCCGTCGCAGATTTGGCGGCAGATTAAATGCCTCGGTGAAATTCAGCGGATTAGTTGAATTTATTCGAGCTCCGAAACCGATTCCGCGTCGCGCGAATCCGCGCCAAACGTCAGCAGCGTCGATCGCGGCTTCGGGTGCGCGACTGCTTGCAAGAGCTGCCGAAATGATAGCGTCGCGTTCGTGCAAGATCGTCGGACTAAGCGGCGAGAGCTTCATTCCGTCGGTTACGAGCTGCAGAACCTTTCGATTCCCGACACTGTGACCGAGTCTTTGCACAAACCGGAAGCGAACCTCCCAAAGCGCAGCACTCCAAACTTCGCCAATAAAAAAAACTTGAGCGCAAGTCGCATTGGTAAAACGCGGCGGAAACGCGCTATTGAATGTGGCGCAATTTCCCGCGTTGAGATTGGCGAGTGTCAAAGGATTGTGCGGAAATCCGTTTGCTCCGAGTACGCCGATGGTCGCGATCGGGAAGCGACGGATGCCGTAATAATAATCACTCGTTCCGCCAAATGCTCCGAACGTCGAATAACTGGCGACCGGATATGTTCCGGCGGTGCTGTCGGTGGGTTCTGATAAAAGTGCGAGCGGATAGAAATCTGACCAGCCCTCGCCCATCCCGGAGCCCATTGGTGTTCCCAGACCAGTTGCGTTTCCGTGAAGGCGATTGCTGAGCCCGTGGGTCATTTCGTGAAGCAAGATCTCGCTGTCCAGGGCTCCGTCGCGGTTTGGCGTGGTGCCGGTCCAGATAAACATCTGCAGACGCGGTCGGGTGCCGTCCGATGGAGTCGAAAAATTGGCGCCGTTTGTACCGCTGCCATCCTGAATTTCTGCCGACACGCGATCACTTTCACCTCCGCCCCGGCCAAAATTAAAATGCTGGAAATTTCCTGCTTGCTCGGTAAATCCCAGGCGATACAATTCATCGTGCCAGCGATTTAGAGCGTAAAAGGCTTGCGTGACCGAACCTTTTTGATACTCGGTCAACAAAGGGCTTTCACCAGGCGCGGGGTTTCCGGGCGAAGGATTATACGCAAAGTTAAAGACGCGAAACGGATTGCCTGAAACGGGAGCGTCAACACCCTGCGTTCCGTCGCGGTCGATCCCGGCTTCGACGGCATTTCCGTCAGTTACGTTTGGGTCGGGCGGCGTTCGCACGGGCAAACCCGTATCCGGAATCCAGCCGAGGTTGTTAAATGCGTACGGCGATTCGTTCCCGATAAGTGAAATCGTTCCGCGGGAGATTATCGGCGGCTGCGGGCAATTTGTCGGGTCGATACAGCCGGGCGAAAAGGGTGTCGGGCTGTCGGCTAAACGCAGAAAATTGAAAAAGGAACTATAAACGCCGTAGGTTGCCGACTGAGCCTGATAGTTCGTGATGTTTTTGCGCCAAAGCAGAGTTCCGGTCGCGGCATCTACAATCACGTAGAACGCATCGGTTTTGGTCCAAAGCAAAACTCGCCAGGCCGCACGCGCAACGCCGGGTTCGACCGGAAAATAGATCTTCTCGGCAGTCGTCTTATCGGAGAACTGTCCACGTTCGAATGTGATCCTGAAATCGTTCGATTCGGTTTCTATGCGTCTTGTGTCGTCAAACGTCGCTTCTAAACCAATATGAACCGCAGCGTTATCAACGGCTTGTTCGGCGGTGGCGAAATCGCGTGAAAGCGTTTCGTAATCGATGTTTGGGGCGAGATTGTTGATTATTCGGACCAGTTCATTTCGCTTGGTGAATCCGGCTTTGACCTCACCGCGAAAGACCGGGAGGTTGTTTATCTTCTGAGCAAAATGTACAAACGAGAGATTGCCATCGGGATTGGTATAATTGGCACTTGTTTGTAACCGGTTTATTTGTGATTCGTTTAGGCCGAAAAGGGGGGTGTTTTGTTTGAGAAGCTCGCGCAAGATGTCGACTCGTCTCGCGTTGCTCGCCGAGGTCAGAAAGTAGATGTCTTTTGTCACGTCAGGTGCGATAACCTCGGGGATTCGCAGATCTTCGTTATATTCAATTTTGAGATCAGGAATTTTTTTACGGAGGTTTTCGGCCGCATCTGACGTGCGTTCGCGCGCAGCAGCCACGTCAGAGACCGTCTTGTTTGCATCGGAACGAAATCGTTCGATCAGATTCTGGGCCAGCTCCGACGTGTCGGTACGGATGTCGTAGTTGCCACGTGTATCAGCCTTATCTGAGATCTCGGCTGATTCGACCTTCGGTGAGACCTGCCAAAAGGGAAAGCCCCCGGCGAGCACCATCAAAAAAGACAAAAGCACGATGTATCTCATTACTTTTACGCTCCTTTTCCACAAAAATACCACTAGTTGCACTTTCTGCATAGCAGTAAAAAATCCGCAAGTGCGAGCCGGAGAGAATTGGTCGCAATAGCCAGGGTTAATTAAACGCGTTTAGGCTCGCGCCCGATTTGCCACTCTCCACAATTCGCGGCTCACGTGCTAAAGTTTGAATTCGAATTATGAGTGACCACCAGGCGACATTAAGGGTCGAAAATGTGACCAAACGCTTTGGCGATTTTACGGCGGTCGAGGATCTCAGTTTTGAGGTGCAAGCTGGTCGTGTGTTCGGCTTCCTCGGGCCGAATGGCGCGGGCAAGACGACGACGATCCGGATGATCGTCGGGATCACGGCTCCGGATGAGGGCCACATCGAGATCTTTGGCGAGCGGATGTCCGCCGCGATGCAGGACCGAATCGGCTATCTGCCAGAGGAACGCGGGCTTTATAAAAAAATGAAGATCGTCGATCAGCTACGGTATTTTGCCGCTCTAAAAGACGTGCCGCGCTCGGTTGCTGACAAACGCATCGATTTTTGGCTGAAGAGGATGAATCTCGCTGACTGGAAAACCAAAAAGACGACCGATCTCTCAAAGGGAATGCAGCAAAAGATACAGTTTATCTCGACGGTTCTGCACGACCCCGACCTGCTCATCCTCGACGAGCCTTTTTCCGGCCTCGACCCGATCAATGTCGAGTTTATGATCGACGTATTGGCAGAATTTAAGTCGCAGGACAAGACCGTAATCTTTTCGACGCATCTTATGGAAACTGCCGAACGGCTGTGCAACGATATTCTACTCATTAACAAATCCAAAAAGATCATCGGCGGTAGTTTGCGTGAAATAAAGGAATCGTATGGCCGCAATCTGATCGCGCTTCGTGCTATCGGCGGCGAGCGCGTGCTTGGTGATAAGGCTATGGTGTTGAGAGTCGTCGAGCACGCAGATGAAAAGGACGTCGAGCTCGCCGCCGGCGCCGATGCTCAAGTTCTGCTTAAACGTTTGATCGAAAGCGGCGCCGTCATCACGAAATTCGAGGCTGTCGAGCCGAGCTTGAATGACATTTTTATCGATCAGATCGGAGGCAGTTCGGGAGTTGATAGCTGATAGTGGATAGTCGATAGTGGGAAGAAGAAACCTGAGAGCTTATGAAAGAGAGCATTTTGAAGAATAAATCCTATGATTTTGCGCTTCGAATATTGAAACTTCATCGTCACTTAGTCAAGGAAAGTAAGGAATTTATTCTTTCCAAGCAGATTTTGAGATCTGGAACGTCTGTTGGGGCAAATATTGAAGAAGCAAACCAAGCTCAATCAGCGCCGGATTTTATTCACAAACTATCCATAGCGTTAAAGGAAGCCTGCGAAACCAATTATTGGCTTCGACTGTTGCGAGATGGTGGCGTCTTAGAGGCTAAACTGGCGAATTCGATACTTAGCGATTGCGAAGAAATTCAGCGAATGTTAACAGCGTCAATTAAAACGAGCAAGGTTAACTCGTCGAAATAACTATCCACTATCCACTATCAGTTATCAGTTTTTTTATATGCATAAATTCTTAGCGGTTGTTCGACATGAATACAAGAAGATCGTCTATAAATGGACGTTCCTGTTGGGCACGCTGCTGTTTCCGGTACTCGGGCTCGGTTTCGCGATCGTACCGGCGATAATATTTTCGCTCAAGGGTGAGGCGACACGGATCGTAGTTGTCGATCCGACGAATGCGATATTGCCGCGACTGAAAGAAAATCTCTCGGCGGATCGAATTGCGGCAAGGGCACGTCAGGCGGCAAGGGATTCGGTGGGCGACCTGAATGCGTCGCAGGAAGAGAAGATGAAGCGCGGGGCCAATCAATTGGCGTCCGGTTTCGTGTTTGTCGACTATAATACGGCAGGTAAATCTACGGAACAGATCCGCCAGGAGCTAAATGCAAAGGCCGCTGGTGACGAGATCGATGCGTATTTGCTCGTGCCGGCCGATTTCGAAGACGGACGTTCGAGATTCGAATTTCGGTCCCGTAAAGCCGGCGATTTTGTCGCGAATGACACGCTCAAAGACGCCCTGAACGAGGCCGTGCGGTCCCAGCGGCTATCGGACGCAAATATTAACGAGGCTTTGCTCAGAGATCTTAGTCAGAATGTCGAATTCGAGGCAAAATCGATAAACGAAAAAGGCGAAGAAAAAGACAGCGAGATGCTTTTTATCGCGTCGCTCGTGATCGGCATGATGATCTACATCACACTTACGATTTACGGCCAGGTGATAATGGGCGCCGTCGTTGAGGAAAAGGAAACGCGGATCGCCGAGATCCTATTTTCATCGGCCCGGCCGTTTACATTGCTTTTTGGCAAGCTGGTCGGGGTCGGGCTCGCGGGTTTGACGCAGCTTGCAATTTGGATCGGGTCGCTGGTAGCGGTGATCGCATTTCTCTCGACGCAGACAGACGCAGGACCGGTCATGGCGTCGCTACCGCACATTACGCCGCTGATGATCGTGTATTTCTTTGTCTTTTTTATTGTCGGCTACTTTATTTACGCGTCGATCTTTGCACTTATCGGGGCGATGGTAACGACCGTGCAAGAGGGCGGGCAGTTTGCGTTTCCGCCGATCATGCTAATGCTGATCGGATTTTATTTTAGTTTCGCGGTTATACGCGACCCAAATTCGAATTTGTCGTTTTGGGTGTCGATCGCACCTTTTTTTGCTCCGCTAACGATGCCTGTGCGGATACTCGCCGAGACGCCGCCTTTTTGGCATATAGCCTTATCGGTTCTGCTTAATTGCCTTGCCATTGGCGGACTTGTTTGGTTAGCCTCGCGCGTGTATCGCGTCGGCATGCTGATGTACGGCAAACGGGCGACGATCCCGGAGGTTTTGAAATGGATAAAACAAGCGTGAATTCGAATGGGGAGTGCGGATTGCGGAATGCGGATTAAGGAAAGAAGAAAAACGGATCGCTTTGAATGTATGGGAAGACTGTTTTTGTTAGCGTTGCTTTGTACATTTATCGCCGCGTGTGGTTCGCCGCCGACTGACAACAAACCGAGGCCACAGACTCCGACGCAGACGCCATTTCCTGAGCCGACAAAGGTTGAGAAACAGACGAATGTGAGTTTCTCGACATATTCGAAAGAGTGGCCGGTCGGCTGGCAGTGGATCGACCCTGACGAGAAAAAAAATCCAACGCCGCATGACGTTAAGTCAGGTGTTTTGCGCGTCAGAATACCGTCACAGAAGGACCTGTACGGCGAGAATCGCACCGCTCCGCGATATATGAAGGCGATCACCGGCGATTTTCAGATCGAGACTCGCGTCAAGTTTTTGCCGAAGGAGAATTACCAAGGCGCAGGCTTGCTGATTTACAAGGACGACAATGCTTACATGCGGTTCGAACGTGCGTATGGCGGTCTCGGCGGCGGGGCTGACGGGATCAGGATCGACGTCAGAAAGACGGACGAATATACGCCTATCGTGACACCCGATGATATTCAGACAGAGGCGGGCGAGGTCGATCTAAAGGTCGTTCGCAGCGGGCGTTTATTTACCGCTTACTGGCGATTGGACGAAGAATCGGAGTGGCGCGAGGCGGGCGTGTATGAGTCTGACTACCCGGAAACCGTCCTCGCCGGTGTCATAGCGTGTAACACCGCTCGTGAGGTCACCGCCGAGTTTGCATACATTCGGTTGCTTCCGGTCGTCAAGAAATAACCCAACTCGCGAACGTCACGCGATTACGCATCGTATTACAGTACTGACGCATTGCTTGTGGTTTACAGAGACTTGTAGTACAAATTAGGCGTTAGAGTAAGGTATTTTCAAAAAGGAGAACGAATATGATCGGACAATTGATCGGCGGCTTGATCGTCGGAATTATCGCGAGACTTTTGATGCCTGGCAAAGAGGCGTTTCCTGAGGGCGTAATCGGATGGTTGCTAACCGCCGTTTTAGGCATTGGCGGAGCGTTCCTTGGCGGCTTTGTCGCGAGATCTTTGTGGGCAGGCGAAAATTACGCGGCCGGATGGATAATGTCAATCCTCGGGGCCATTCTGCTGCTATTTATTGTAAGAATGATATTTGGCAGAGGCGGGGCGGCGAGTTAAGATCTCTTATTTCGGTTTGTAGTGAGAGGCACGAAGGGGAGTTTAATTGCCCTTTCGTGCTTTTTTGGCATTAATTCTATGGTAATGCCATCTTCACCAGCCCGTCGAATGCAACATTATAAGCTACGCCTTTTACGGGCACGGTCATTTCTTCCTCGGTCTTGCCTTCCGAATTTGCTATCCCAACGCTTGCGAAATAACACGAAGCTCCGTGCGCGTTGGCGTGACCGACGAGATGCTGAAACACCTCTTCGCCCTCGATACGACCGCGTCCTGGATACATCGCGGTTCTCACGACAAAAAAACCAGTTTCACCGTCTTTGTTGGCGACGATTTGCGGGTGAGTCTCGCGCGTCGCAAAAACGTCAGCCGATTCGATCGACCAACCAGCTTCTTCAAGCTGTTTAAACACTATTTCGACACCAAAGGCGTGCACGTCCTCTTCGGTCATTAATTCCGGTTCAGTCATCAGGAATATTTTACTCGGTCTATGGCGCCAGCCCAAATAAGAGAATGACCGTACGCTCGTGTTATATTATCCGAAATGGACATCGACGACATTACGACTGCACAGGAACGCATTCGACCCTACGTTAAACGTACTTCTCTTGAGTACAGCGAGAGTCTTAGTAAACGCGTCGGTGCAAATATCTTCGTCAAATATGAGTTGTTTCAAAAGACCGGCGCATTCAAGGCGCGGGGCGCATTTAACAAGCTGCTGTCGATGACCGAACATGAACGCGGTAACGGCGTGGTCGCCGTTAGCGGCGGCAATCACGCCCAGGCAGTCGCGTATGCCTCACAGGTTTTAGGCGTTGACGCAGTAATAATAATGCCGCAATCAACTCCCCGAAATTACGTCGATGCGACCCGAGGTTACGGTGCGACCGTCGATCTGCAGCCGTCTATCGGCGACGCGTTTGTAAAGATCAAAGCCTATCAAGCCGAGGGCCGTGTGTTTCTGCACCCATTTGACGATCCGCTAATAATGGCCGGACAAGGAACAGTCGGGCTCGAGATCGTCGAAGATCTGCCAGACGTGACCGATATTATCCTGAGTATCGGCGGCGGCGGACTCGCGGGCGGGGTTGGGACGGCCGTCAAGTCTCGCAATCCTGAAATTAGAGTTTGGGGCGTTGAGACTGTTGGTGCGGATGCGATGTCACAGGCCATAGCCGCCGGACATCCGGTCGAGGTCGCCGTTACATCAATAGCTAAAACGCTCGGTGCGCCGCACGTTTCGGATATGACGCTCGCTATGACACTCAAATATCTCGAATCTGTCACGCTTGTCACCGACGCCGAAGCGGCCGAAGCTCTTATCTACATCGCCGAACGGCTCAAGGTAATTACCGAACCGGCCGCTTCATGCACGCTAACCGCGGCAGAAAAGCTGCGTGATAATTTCACGCCCGAAAGCAAAGTCGTATTGATATTATGCGGCGGAAATACCGGCGTTGCAGATCTTTGCGCTTACGCGTCGGCGTTGGTATAGCAGGTCCGTAGGTTATTTCTTGGCGATTCTGGTCAAATGTCTGTGAACGAATTGCCATCGCCCGTCCTTTCGAACGAGAACGTCAGTCGACCGTTCGATCGTTGTAAACGGTTTACCCATGTACTTGCCTTCGGTGGTCGTCAGGGCAGTGATGACCGCGGCATCGTCGTAAATCTGAACTCGGACCTCTTTTGAGGCCATACTGCTGCGAGTCATCGACCGAGACTTGATAGCGGTAAATAGCTGTGTTTTATCGCTTACGACGCCATCGGCGTCAATGACCAGCCAGTCGTCCGCTGTCATTTTATCGATCGCTCTGATGTCGTTTTCGAGGATTGCGTCAGAAAACTGCTGTGCGAGTTTTAATAGCTCAACTTTAACCGGGTTGCTCATTACCTGGCCTAATGCTGCCGATGACATTACGATCGTTAAACCTATTACAATAAGTGCTCTATTCATTACGGCGAAATTGTACCACGGCGCAACAGTTTGAGGAGAGCCGGAGCGGCTCGAATCCGCCTTGTTCCCAGCCTGAGTGTGACCTTACCGAGGTGTCGTTAACGACGCCAAACTGCGATTAAGTTTGCATCTCTTGCCCTAACAGTGCATGATATCAGTATAGTCCTTCTCTTGCGCCGAAGGCGGTGCGCTCGTCAAAGACGGTTTTTGGATAAGTTTGAGAGTAGGTTTTTTTAATCACAGAAGTCGCTCTTGAAGTTTTTGAGCATCCGAAACCGACCCTTCGTCGCACACCGTTTTTCTACGAAGCCAATTCGATTCGACACTTCTATAAACGTTCCCATTTGGGAAAAGGTAAATAATTTTATGTCAACGAATCTATACGTAGGAAATCTGTCCTTCAATACAACAACTCAGGATCTCGAAACGATGTTTGGAGCATTGGGTACTGTTCAATCGGCCAATCTTATCGAAGACCGCGAAACCGGCCGCTCACGCGGATTTGGTTTTGTGGAAATGTCGACCGCGGACGAGGCGAAGGCGGCTATTACGTCGCTTAACGGGAAAGAGGTGGACGGCCGTGCTCTTACGGTTAACGAGGCCAAGCCCCGCGAAGATCGCGGCGGATCACGCGGCGGCGGATCGCGTTATTAAATAACAAAGGCTCAAATCGAGCCTTCGCTAATCGCTGCCTCCGGTTAATCGTATAGCCGGAGGCATGTTTAGTTATAGGCTAGTATGTTGTTCCGAGGGCTTTTGGCCAGGAACGACTGTAAAAAGGAAAGCAATTAATGAAAGAGGAATTAATAGAAATGGGCGGTGTCGTCGTCGACAAACAGCCCAACGCATTTTTCAAGGTGCAGATTAACGATACCGAGCACATGGTGCTCGCGACCATCTCAGGCCGTATGCGGAGAAACCGTATCAGGATACTTATGGGCGACCGCGTGGACATCGAATTATCGCCGTATGATCTGACAAAAGGCCGAATCACGTACCGTCACAAGTAGAAATCGTTTCGACCGCACGAATTGTCGGCCGGCTAACATTTACGGCTAACGCAGCACTGCTTCGGCTGGAGATCAGCTTGCGACGAGCGAACGCGAAACACGGAGCGATCTAGTCTGTTTCGAGTAATTTTGCGGGGAAGAAAAACCGGTTCTTCTTGGTCACCGAGGTCCCGTTCGAGTGATCGCTGCCGTTAGTGATGCCATTACCATTTTTCGCAGAAATGATACCTTTCTCAACCATTTTTGCCCGGTGAATTAGTTTGCCGTCGCGATCGTAAGTGTCAGCCGTACGCTTTGGCAAAAAGAATCCTTCCTTTCCATATTCGGTTTTTGAGATATTCTCGTTTGATTTGGGATCGTAAGTGACAGCAACCCTGTTTACCGAAAAGATTCCCTCCGCGGCCATTTTAACTTCCGCAACTATTTCTTTTGTTTC
>DAIRVI010000010.1:5914-10508 GCA_036802885.1 Pyrinomonadaceae bacterium | reverse complement strand
AACAGGGAACCTCTTTAGGCGCAAATTGCTCGACGCATTTTTCGTGCGACCGGGGTTCTTCCTGCCAGGTTCGACTTACGCTCATATCCTTTCGACAGATCTCGCAGGGCTTTTCAAACCATTCGCATTCTTTGTGGTATTCGGGTGGATTTTCCCAATCGACGTGCACGCTCAGCGGGCTTTCACAATACTTGCATTCCTTTTCGTACCATTTGGCGGCCATACATTGCATGTGCGATTTGGGCGGATCACTCCACTCGCGATGAAGGCGCATCGGGCCGCCACAGATATCGCATGGAAGTTCGTACCAGTTGGCAGTTATACATTCCTTATGAGAGTTAGGCGGATTATTCCAGTCGCGATGGAGCTTCATAGCGTTCCCGCAAATATTGCACGCATTTTCGTACCAACCGGTGTCTGTGCACTCGATGTGTGTCCTTGGCGCATCGGTCCACCCTCGATGGATCCTCATCTCGCCGCCGCACATCTCGCAGTTTTGTGTCGACCAAGCGCACTCGCGGTGAAAATGCGCGATATTGTCCCAATTCTCGCGTTCAAATATCGAACCGCCGCAGTAATTACACGAAATCTCGTAACATATCGACATACAAGTGCCTCCCAGGTAATGGGCCGTCAGCTCTCAGTTTTATCGCCAAGCCCCGCTTCTTTTTGGGTCCACATTAATCGAGAACCCCTCTCTGTGGACGCAAAAGTGCGCAACCTCGTAATGACAAAACGCAAGAGCCCTACCTATGCGTGCTAAATACGATCATTCGCCTTCATTTTCCGGAATATTTTTTGTTCGACCAACTGAGAAGTTTTGATGCTAATTAGATTCTGTGACGTCTCGATTTCTAGAGACCGGACGCTTGTGGGACTGGGTCAGACGACGCGGGTTGTAATCTTTCGACTTTGGCCGTCACCGGCAAGGCGCGAATGCATCCGGCGAACTGAGAGGTGTTGCGGTAATTTGCCATTGTCCGCCGCTCCCAACCGCACGGGCTGAATATTTGTCGAGTCTGAACAGCGGATTTGGAATATCGGTGCGCGTCTCGACGCCGACGCGGGCGGCGTAAAAACCATCGCACTTGTAATAGGAAATGTCGGTCACGGTGCGTTTTTCTTTGGTCAAGAAGTGGTCGCGCATAGCGAGATCGAGCCCCTCGGGTGCGCGTACCTCGTCGCCGACGCCCGGCAGGGTCAGATATGCGATCAAGATGCCGATCGCGATGATCGCCACTGCAACGATACCGAGCAGCTTTAAATAATTGCGCTCACTGCCCGTTTCTTCACGGATAGTCTCGAACAAATGTTCGTTTACGGCTGGCAGAGCCGACTCGCCTGACTGAGCTGACAACGGGCGCAGCGTTTCGCGGCCGGCGACACCATCCGGCTTCTTTTCGGTTCCTGATGGTAATCCCTCACGATCTATTTGCTCAAGTAATCCTTTCTGAAATTTCATTGCCTTTACCACGAGATATACCACCTTTTGGGGATGCGACGCAAGGAATACTTAGGGCGCGGCCGCCTAACGCAGTGTATGGTCATGCCTAACTAAGTTCCCAAAACAAAATGGCTATGCCAATCTGGAAAGGCATAGCCAGAAATAGAAAAATTGATCTGAGGCCGTCGATCTACTTAAATCCCCAAAGCGTGACGGTTGATCTGCGTCCGCGTCCGGCAGATGCTGCCTCATACCAGATATCCACTTTGCTAAGAAAGCGGTCGTTGCCGCGAAGGTCGATCGCTCGGGTTTCTCCGCCGGCGGGTATTACCGATCTGATTTCGACGTTATCCTTTTCTCCGTTGGTGTATGTTATCTCGACCTTGTAAAACCTAACGGGACGTCGGCTAACGGCGAGTTTTATCTTTCGAAACTGTCCTCGGGCAGCGGTGATATGCCAAGTGTCCTGCTCGCTTCGGTCCTTTACTTCTTTTGATCCGAGGTCTTCCCACTGGGCAGAAACAGCCGTCGCTCCCATCGAAAAGAGAAACATCACAAATGTTAATCGAAATAGTTTTTTGGTCATATATGCTCCTTAATTGTGAAATTTGAGTCTGAAGAGGTTCAGATTTCGATAATTCTATTCGGACAACGATTGGTTGTAAAGTACAGCTGACCAGGCCCGTAGCTTTTCAAAAAGTCCAGGAGTCGCGGTTTGAATTAAGCCCGATCGAGCCGGGCGATGTGCAAACATCGACATAATACGGCGATAAGAGTACAATTGTATTTGAATCGAGCGTTGCTCACTCCTTTTTCAGCTTATCCGAATTCATCGGATCAATCCTGACTTAACCGGCAGAATGACAGGTCACATGGCAGGGAAATGCCAACAGTGATGGCTCGCCAGAATTACGTCCCACGTAAAGCTCGCCGAGATCAAGGAGTAACAATGTCCAGGAATTTAAATCTGATCGATACGATCGCGAAAGACGACAGGCTCTCAGCTTTTAGCAGAATGATGGCCTCGTCAGGCGCCAACGACCTTTTTAACGGCGACGGACCTTTTACAGTATTTGCGCCGACGAATGACGCCTTTGGGAAGATCCCGGACAAACTGATGAACCAGCTACTCAATCAGGAGGGCCAACCGCGGCTGAAAGAGCTGCTCACCTATCACGTCATTCACGGCAAGGTCATGGCCGGTAGTTTTGGGACGATGCCGTCTCGGGAATCAATGACAGGCGAGGAAATCTTGTTCACTGACACGAATGGCCTCAAAGTAAATAAGTCGGGCCTGCAGGCGCGTAATATCGAGGCTTCGAACGGCGTGATTCACGCCCTTGACACTGTTCTCGAACGTCCCACAGCGTGATTCGGGCATTTTGAATTGAGATCCTTGCAACTCAAGGAATGTCGCTACTATTCATCAACAAATCGATCATCTGGAAGGCCTTTGACAATTAGCCAAATGGCGGTTGCTGCGTGTATCGGAGCAAGCGGCATCGCGAGATAACCCAATGACGGGTAACCGAGAAACATCATTGCCGTCACCCCGGTAAACTGACTGGCGACACCGATAATGCCGATAACCGACAACGGTCTTGGTACAAGCCGAAACCGCCAAAGGGAAATGTAAAATGTCATCATCCAGGCACCGATCGCGACGAGCTGAACAACATGGGCCGAGCGCCGTATCGACGCGGCCGCAGCACCCCACGGTTGATAAAGGGCAGAGTCTGCCCCACCCGAGGCGATAAACTTCTCGCTGACGGACAGCATAGACATCACCGATGCGTTATGCACGGCATCGAGTGCTGCGCTGATCGCGCACACGGCCATGAACCAAAGAGCGGCTCGCTGACTGTACTGTCTCAAGACGGGAAACATCCATACGCCAAGAGTTAGGGTAAGGGCCGCACCGACAAATGCCAGTGCCACTCCAGTCCGTATCTGAACTGCGTTCGTCGCAGCCGACTCAAGAAAATCGGGGTAACCCTTCGCCCCAACGAGCACAAAAGGGAAGATAAGAGCCGATGCCATTTGCAGCAATAGCAGAATTCCAACCGTTCGACCGACACTCGTTTCAGATCTCATTTTGAATTCCTCCTTTCCTTTTGTATAAGTTGGGCGGTTATCCATCTCGATCTTCGATGGATATCACCACCTTTCCGCGGGCGTGCTTTCCCGCGACGTACCGGATCGCTTCGGGGACATCGTCCAGACTATACGTGCGATCGATGACCGGTTTTACCTTTCCGGTCTCGATGAGTTCAGCCAGAACGTCGAGATCGTCGTTACCGGCTTTCGTCATAAATGAGCCGAATGTTTGACCCGTGTAGAGTGATAAAAGCGGCGTTTTAAGAGAACTTACGATCATTCTGATCATCGAAGCGTCAACGCCGAGCACACCGGCGCCGACCCATTTTCCTTTAGGCGTAAGAATGCGGCTCAGAGCCAATAGCGGCTTGTCCGAAACGAGATCAAAGATCACGTCGTATCGTTCGTCGCCACTGAGAAAATCTTCACACGTGTAGTCGATGACGCGATCAGCCCCGAGGCCGCGTACGAGATCGACATTTCGGGTGCTGCACACGCCGGTCACATCCGCTCCGAGCCATTTGGCTATCTGCACGGCGAAAGTACCGATGCCGCCTGCGGCTCCGTTGATAAGTACCTTTTGGCCCGGTGCGACACCAGCGACGTCGCGAAGGCCCTGCAGAGCGGTGCGGCCGGCGACATTGACGGAAGCGGCCGCGTCAAAGCTGACATTCGCGGGCATTTTGGCCAGTTTCGACTCGGGCGGGCAAGCATATTCGGCAAAGCCGCCGCCGCTTGATCCGCCGAATACCGCATCGCCGGGTGCGAAACGCGTTACATTTTTACCAACAGCCTCGACCACGCCCGCGACATCGGCGCCGGGGCGTCTGACCCTCGTTCCGATCATCCTGGACATCAGGTTTCGCATCCAGGGAGTGGTTTTTAGCAGGTGGCCGTCGAGAGGATTCACCGCCGCTGCGCGAACTCGCAACAGCACTTCGTCATCGGCCGGGACAGGCTTTTCTATCTCGGCGATCTGCAGAGAATGGGACGGACTATAGATGATAGCTTTCACTTATTGGACTTACGAGAACAGATTGGGAAAGTTTCAAT
>DAIRVI010000010.1:0-5814 GCA_036802885.1 Pyrinomonadaceae bacterium | reverse complement strand
ATATCGACGCCAGTTTTCTTTGGGCTACTATTTAAGACGCCGCTATAGAAAACAACGCCGACGATCAATCCTACAATTATTACTAGTGCCACTGCCCAAATAGCGTTGCTGGCTGTTCCTTCACCTTCTGACATAGTTTTACACCTCCTCCTTATGATCAAAGTTATAGCATTTAGCCGAACGGGTTCCTGTTCGATAGATTACAAACCAAATAGGTTTAGAAATAAATCTCTGGATCCGCCAGTTCAGCGAATTGACGATAAAGGCCCCGCCACGTGACGAGGCCTTTCTAGATCGTTAGCCGTCCGGCCTAATTGCCGTTGTGTGGAGTCCGATTGAGGTTTGCATTCGCGTTCGAATTGGACTTGGTGTTGGTGTTGTTACCGGCGGTCAAATTGCCGGGCGTAATATTAGTGGAATTTGCCGGAATCGTCGGCTTGACGTTGGTATTAGCGTTCGTGACGTAACCCGTGTTGGTGTTTGTGCCGCGAAGATTGGCATTGGCTCCGTTATTCGCAGCTGTGCTGCAGCCTGCCAAAGTGGCGGCAGCAAGTAAAAATATGACTGATTGAATTTTCATAAACCCTCTGTTTTCTCAAAGATTAAAGATACGTGGCGGGACCTTCCGACGATCCCGCACACGCATTGGTCCCATTATTGGTTTAGCGATAGACGCTTTGTCCGCGATGAGTGGTCTTCCATTCGTTTTCAAAGTACTCAGCATCCTCAGGTGTTTTCGGCGTTATACCAAAGACAGTGCCGCCATTCCTGACGCCCTCTTCGTACACCTTGGCACGATCCTCTGGAATGCCTGCTCCGATGAGAGCTCCAACGAGGCCGCCCGTGAGGCCGCCGGCTCCGGCGCCTGCAAGGGCTGCCGCGATCGGCCCCCAAACGACCAAGCCGAGGCCAGGAAGTACAAGGTTCGTGCCGATTGCTGCAATACCCGCAATCACCGCTCCAAGAGTTCCGCCGATGGCTCCACCGATGCCGGTGCCTTCGGCCGCTTTGCTCCCGAGGTCGGTTTCGACCGCACGGTCGCCATAGTATTGTTTTCGTGTCTCGTCCGACATCAACACATTGATCTCATCGTCCGTGTACCCGCGATCACGCAACGATTTGTAAGCGTTTTCCGAGCTCTCTTTGTCCGTAAACAGTCCGGTCAGCATTCCCGGTTCTCTTCCTGTACTTGTCGCCTGATTATTCATAAGTATTCCTCCCTTGATTTAGTTCGTTTGCTTCAGATAGTAATAAATGTTGGAAACAATCAAAGTATTTCTCAACATAACCAACTATAATCGCGTGTCCGGTGCGTCACTGTGCGTTGGAATACATTAATGCAATTTTTCCCTCGATCGTCGGCAATCGGGGGTCTCTGTACGTTAGCGTACAGATGTGGGCATGCGATTCGCGCAACAATACACAAAAGGCACCTTATGCCCATAGGCCAAATTAATTAAGGAGAAAATTATGAAAAAGATCATTTCGACATTTTTGCTGATAAGTTGTTTCGCTTTATTTATACCCGAGATTCCGACAACGACGGTGGCGGCTTCGCTGCCGGTCGAGCCCAACAAGGCGGAACTTGCCGATTTTTATGAGGTTGCTGATTTATATGAGTCTGCTGAGAGTAGTGAACTCGCTGCATTCAAGCCGTGTCCCGCGGGAACATTTCGGGTCAGGCGTAATACCTCAAAGGGTAAAAAGATCGCTCATTCGCTGATCGCCGGCGGCATTGGTGCCGCGATCGGCGGGGGCATCGGCGGCGGACGAGGTGCTCTCATAGGTTTAGGTTCGGGTGCCGGCGGTTATCTTGTCTATCGTTACGTTCGGGATCGCCGTGGACGCTGCGTACCACGTTATGTAAGAAGAGGATAATGATAGGATCAAAGGTAAAAGGCCTCGTCTAATATGACGGGGCCTTTTTTCGTGAAAGGCGCAACACTAAATAACACGCTAGCTCACAAATCATGGAACGCATCTTTAAAACAAAAAAAAACTTCGCCGTTTCGGGCGAAGCCTTTTGTAATTGTCAGATCCGGTGAGTGGTCTACTTCGGCATCGGATTAAATGTGAGTCCTCTGACGAGCATGCTCGAGGTAATGGTTCGCATTGCGTTTGTTGAATCATTGGCCTTTGTCCTCGCTTCGGCCGTGCCGTAATGCTTGAGGCTGATCGCATCGAATTTCGCGCTTCTTTCGGCATTAAAATCGATCGCGTCAGCATAGTTCTTGTACGTAACGACTAATCCCAGATCCCAGTCGCCCGGGCCCTCGGTCGTGGGCTTGGTAAAGAAACCATAACTAACGATCAGGCCCTGTTTCTTTTGCTCCTCCAATAAAGGTATTTGGTTTGTCCGTAGAAAGGTCGTATATTCATTAGTCTTTCCCGGCAGGACGTCAAAATAGGTTACGCGCGAAACGGCACCGGGCGTTGTAGCCGGCGGCGTCGCGGTCGGGGTTTGTCCGTACGCGCCGATTGCGAAAAGGGATGCAAAAAATACGGTCAGAAAAGTTTTTTTCATAGTTCATTCTCCAGTTGTTTTGAATTTTAGAGACCTGTCAGCCTCGCCCAAAGTAGTCCTATGCCGGTTCTACTACAGCGGGAGCGACGCAAATGCGAATTACCAAGGGTATCCTGACTATACGCGCGATTGAGGATTTGTCAATGCCGTTGAGGCACTTGGGGTTTCTCGCGTCATATAACCGCGAGTGCTAAAGCCGCAACCAATGGAACGCGGATCAAAACGAACGACTTTGCCGCGTAACGGCCATTCAACCAATCCCAAGCATCATCCGTTAGTGCCGCGACGGGAATTTGTTACCCGCCGAAGGTTCCACAGTCCGTGGGCTGAAAGGATTAGGGAGAAAAGGCCGGTCACGCCGAGCGTGAAGACCGTCCAGTAGAAAAACAGCCCGCCGCTCGACTTCACGACCTCGCCGATGCTCGCTCCCCTAAGATGAAGGACCGGCATACCTATCGCAAACAGCGCGCCCAACAGCATGATGATCAGACCCGTCAGTCGATCCCTCAGGATCAGCGTTCCATAAAGCCAAACGGCCAGGATCGCAATACCGATAAAATTATCCAGACCCGGCTGTGAAAAACCGCGTACCATGTCGTCCGATAGATGAAGCGTCATCAAAATGATCGAGAGCAAAGACGTGATGGTCAAAATGAGACTGCGGTTCATTTGATGTTCTCCTTTTAGATGCGCAGGTTTTACGTCGGACTTGCGGGTGGGGTTGCAAAATAGAACAAGGCCCCGGGATCCGCTTTCTTGTTTTTGCGAACAATCATTATGGCGTTGTCGTAGTGGTTTGAAATCGTGAGGTGATCTATGGGCGAGGTTTCGATATTTAGATTGTATGTTCTGAGGGCAGGGTATTTGTTGATAGTTGTTGGGCTGGCGGTAATGATCTGGCCGGGGATCGTCACTCACGGCGACGATGTAGCGCACATGAACACGGCGGTTCGGAGTTTGCTTGGCGGCGTGTCGGTGCTGGCGCTAATTGGGCTTCGGCATCCGCTGAAAATGCTCCCGGTGCTGCTTTTCGAGCTGGTTTGGAAGGTTATCTGGGTGCTGGCCTTCGGACTGCCGCTCTGGTGGAAGCAGCGTCTCACCGGCGATTTTGCGGAAACGATGTTCGAATGCATCTTCGGAATTATAGTCGTCTTGATCGTCGTCCCCTGGCCGTATGTTTTCCGTCACTATGTGAAAGCTCCGGGCGAGAGGTGGCGCGGAGCGAACCCGTGATATCGACGGCTTTGGGAATTTGCAGCGGTTTTCCAAGCCCCGGTTCCTTAATGCACGCGGGCCCCACGTAGCGTCCCGACCCGTCGGGACCTCCACGATAGGGTTATAAACATGTCGACCGCTTCCGCCGTAGGCGGCGAAGCGGGGAAGACGGCGTGGTTGATTGTGGGCAGTTAAAGAACTGCAAAACTGCCGGCCTGACCCCAGATTTTTTGCGAAATAACAGTCGTGATCCGCGAATTATTCACTATTCACTGTTCGTTATTCACTTTCCTTTATCCCGCCGCATTCCTCAAGGTATGACCGTGAATGGCCGCATCATGTCGTTGTCCTCGTGTTCAACGATATGGCAATGGTGAACGTATGTCTGCGGCGCACTAAAGCCCGCCGGCAGGTCAAACTTGGTGCGGATCGTCGTGAAATATCCGGGATTCGCCTTGACCGTGTCCTTAAAGCCGCGTTCAGTCGGATCGGGCCGCTCCATTGGCCCGGTCGCGTACGGAGTCGGATCGATGCCGCCGGGAACGCCGTGTGTCCCCTCGTTGGCCTCTTCGTATGCTTCGACGTCAAAGGGCGTGCGGCCGATCACCTGAAACGTGGCCAGGTGGATGTGCATTGGGTGTGTGTCGCCTGAAAGATTGACGTAAACCCAGTCCTCGATCGAGCCGACCTGTGGCGTTTCCGTCACGGGCCCCTCGTCGAAATGAACACCGTTGAGATTCAGGAACCAGGTTGCCTCATCCACATCTATCTCGTTGAGCGTGATGTAGCGCGTCCTGACCGGAGCGCCAAGGTCGGCTCTGCGGCC
This sequence comes from Pyrinomonadaceae bacterium, assembly GCA_036802885.1. Classification (GTDB taxonomy): domain Bacteria; phylum Acidobacteriota; class Blastocatellia; order Pyrinomonadales; family Pyrinomonadaceae; genus OLB17. The sequence goes on along the minus strand of DAIRVI010000010.1, from coordinate 1,249 downwards.
ACCGGGCAGGCTGGATGGTATCGAGGTTGGGCCGGGCTGGGTCACCGTCGTACCAACACGGAACTGCATGACGGACAAAAGAGGAGAGCCAGGGCTCGTTACCGGCCTTGGCAGTCTGTTGTTTCGCATGTTGATTCGTGCTCCCGCGAACCGGGTGAAATCTACGAGCAGGTCTGCCCGTTCGCCCGGAGCCATAATGAGCTGTTTTACTGCCACCGGCACATCCCACATGCCGCCTTCGGCGCCGATCTGCCAGAACTTTGGACCGCCGATGTCGAGATTAAGGATCCGTGAGTTGCAGCCATTTAGTATGCGGAAACGATACATTCGCGGCTCGACGTTAAGATACGGCCAGACTTTGCCATTAACGAGCATCGTATCGCCGAAGTATTCGCCGATCCAGGTTGCACCTTCGATGTCGCTGACCGGATAGTAGAAACTTCCATCGGCGTTGAACAGGCGATCCTGAATGACGAGCGGGACTTCATATGCACCACCGGGGATGCCGATCGGATTCGGCTCGGCACCTGTGTCGAATTCGTCGCGGAGAATATAGGCCGCAGCCAACCCGGCAAATACATTCAGCCGAGTGGTTCCGAGCCCGTGATCGTGGAACCAGAGCAGCGTAGCCGGGTTCTGAGGTGCCTCGTTCGAGTAATGGACGGTCTGTGTTTCGCCATGGCCAAACCCGTTCGGCGTGATCGCGGGGTTTCCGTCGCTTGCTGCCGACACGAAACCGCCGTGCAGGTGAGTCATCAGCCGTACCTGGTTGCCAAGCGGCGTGAGCCGCGTATCGACCGGCAGCCAGCTTGGATAAGTTTCGGGAAGGTCGTTTGTGAAACTAATGTTGAGTGGAGTACCGCTTGCTGCGGCAACGGCCATTCCAAATGAACCAGCCTGACCGGCTAGTCCGGAGCCGTCGTCATATGCCCAAAATGGCGTCGGCGGCATATCAGGATGCAAGTGCCGCGATATGGCCCTCTGCGTAAAGGCGTACCGGTTCGTTCCGCTTGGGGTCGCGACCACGATCCCGGCACCGGGCAGCGGAAGCGGCTGAATATACTTTGTCAACGTGATGCCGTTTGGTGGGGCCGCGAACACTTGCGGCATCATGCGCGGCATAGCTAGAAATGCGCCGGCGCCTGCGCCATATTGTAAGAAGCGCCGTCTCGTTATCCTGTTCATCGCTTTGATCCTCCTAATCTCTATTCCAGCTCATCCACTGGCAAAGGTACGAGCAGATGATTCT
>DAIRVI010000009.1:47599-51890 GCA_036802885.1 Pyrinomonadaceae bacterium | reverse complement strand
CGCCAATTCAGGCTCATCGGGTGTGATGTGTGGTAAAATCCAAAGATCACACCTAACTGCAACATGAAGTAATACATCGAAAATTGGATCACTCTCATACTGAAACCTCGTTATCGCCAAACTCTTCAACCATCAACGGATGGAAAAATGAAGGACGGCTTTGTTCCCAGATAAGCCGTCCTTCCACATAGCGTGCGCTATCAACTGTAAAACGACGATTGTCAAAAACGCCTCCGTCAATAGAATTTTGTTAACACAGGAGCGTTATCTGAATGCGAGTTTGGCAAGGCACTCATCTTAATCTCCTATCGACTCGGGCTTAATACTATTTAACCCGAAATTAAATGCGTTGTATGTGCGCTAGCATACACAACCTTTTTTCGACCGGTATCGCACTATTGTCTCGTTGCGCCGCGATTTGACGGCGGAGGTTACGCTCGGGCGAATCTAATGGCACTTAGCTTTGACGGGCAATTGCTGGTTAATTACGAATGGCTTTGAGCTTATGCGGTCCCGTCAGTGTCTCGGTTTTGGCCTAAGTGCGTTAGCGTACATTTAAGATTATTTTTTTGTTTTATATTTGGGGTTGGTTATTTGATTATAAGTTGGTCATTCGACATTTTAATGGGTCGGACAAACTTCTGCTCGTGACGTTTTGTTTTTATTAAATTCGAGTTAAACAGGAGATCTCAATGCCCGAAACCGTAAAATCGACCAACCGCCTGCTTGCCGCCCTCCCTCATAAAGAGTTTGAGCAACTTATCCAAAAGTTCGAGCGCACCGAGTTAAACTACGGCGAAACTATTTATGACTCCGGTGCGATCATCCGCCACGTCTATTTTCCGGAAAGCGGGATCGTTTCGTTGCTTGCCGTTGTCGATGATAATTCCACGCTCGAAGTGGGCATTGTAGGCTTCGACGGAATGGTCGGCCTGCCCGTATTTTTGGGCGTAAAAACCTCGAGCAATCGTGCTCTCGTGCAGGGTTTAGGCTTCGCCTTGCGAATGACGGCCGATGAATTTGTTAAGGAATGTGAGTCCCGAATCGAATTAACGCGGGTTCTAAAACGTTTTGCGCACGCGCTGATGACACAAACAGCCCAATCGGCAGCGTGCAATCGTTATCATCCTATCGACTCGCGTATGGCTCGTTGGCTGTTGATGACACAGGACCGGATGGAGACCGGAAAATTTCAGATCACGCAAGAATTCTTGTCAAATATGGTTGGGGTTCGGCGTGAGGCCGTAAACAAAGCGGCCCGGGCATTCCAGGATGACGGTCTTATTAGCTACGTTCGAGGAAACCTCCTGATCCTTGATCTCAAAGGGCTGAGAGCAATTACTTGCGGATGCTACAATGTTATGACCAAACACGAGCCCGATTATGCCAAAGGGCAATAGCGCCTATTTTCCCGATTCCGACCCTCTGTGTGTGCAATCGCATACATAAAACCAATGATTCTGTTATCCTATACCAGTATCCAAGAATCTCTGCTTTTTCTCCCTTTGCAGATGAGATGCGAGGGACTATGTCCACTAACGCCAACCTACCGGATCCGAGAAAAAATTACTTGCTCGCGTCTCTCAGCGCGGAAGATTTTGAGCATATCCGACCCAGATTAGAGCACTTATCGTTTGATCTAGGCACCGTTTTACACGAATCTGGCGATAGGATGGAGTATGTTTACTTCCCGACGACGGCTATTGTCTCCCTGCTTTATATAATGGAAAACGGCGCGACCGCCGAGATCGGGGTCGTTGGCAACGACGGAATTTTGGGAATTGAGCTGTTTATGGGCGGCGAGACGACTACGAATAGAGCGATCATTCAGAGCGCCGGCCATGCCTTCAGAATGAGGGCGAAGGACATGAAAACGGAATTTACGCTTGGCGGTTCGTTTCAAAAACTGCTGCTTCGTTACACACAGGCATTAATTGCACAAATTTCGCAGACCGCAGTTTGCAACCGTCTCCATTCGGTAGATCAACAGCTTTGTCGTTGGCTGCTGCTGAGCCACGATCGCTTAGATTCGGACAAGCTGGTAATGACGCACGACCTCATCTCGAATATGCTCGGCGTTCGCCGCGAAGGCGTCACGCTGGCTGCCCAGAAGCTGGCCGCGAGAAAATTGATCAAAAACGTTCGCGGGTCCATTACCGTACTCGACCGGCAAGGCCTGGAGAAAGCTGTTTGCGAGTGTTATGAGGTTGTTAATACGGAATATAATCGTCTTCTCGGCCGCGGCGTTTCCCGTACCTTCGCTTAAGCCTGCGACGGACCTCAACCTCTCTTTATCAGGTCGAATCTAAGCGCTATAACTTGCCCGCACCACTGTCTTGATATTTCCGCGGACGTGAAAGTCACCCTCGATCTCGACCTTTAGCGGGTCGCATGCCTTTACAAAATCTTCGAGAATTACATTTATGACATGTTCGTGAAAGATCTTAACGTTGCGGAATGAGTTTATGTATAGTTTGAGGCTTTTCAGCTCGATGCAGAGTTTGTTGGGAACATATTTCAGGCGTATGACACCGAAATCAGGAAAGTCCGAAAATGGGCAGATCGCGGTAAACTCGGGCATTTCAAACTCGACCCAGATCTCTTTACCCGGAAACTCGTAGGCAAATGTGTCTAGCGGAAAGAGATTCATTTCACCGCGTGGCGTCGGGAGGAAGTTTGTTGAGTCTATTGAGTTCATTGAGTTTGTTGAGAATTTCGTAGATGCCGCGCTAATGCCATCAACATTCGTGAAACTTCGTCAAATAATTCGTAAATTTCATTAAAGTCCTCCTGACCAAGATATTCAAGGTCAAGAGCGACATAAAGATGAGACTGCACCTCTGCCGCGGAGCCGTGAGCCTGAACCAAAAAGCTTGCAAAGTCTTTATTCGTCCGCCGTCCATTTCCTTCGGCAATATTTGCCATGACCGAAACAGCGGCACGACGAATCTGGTTGCCAAGTCCAGAGTCTTTTGCAAATTCATTACTTTTTGAAACCTGATAAACTCTCTTTGTCGCCAACCGGGCCTTTTGCCAAGCCTGAATTTCCTCAAATCGCTTGAAAGTAGCCATCGCCATTCCTCTCAATGAACTCAACAAACTCTCAACAAACTCAATAAACTACCGAACATATCCGTGTTTTCGAGATCCCATTTTACGCACGGCGGCGAGATCGTTAACGCCTCGAGTCCTTAATTTAGCAAGCAGATTTACAAAAATATGAGCTGTTGCGTATGCGTCTGCGCTCGCACGATGGTGATTTACCAGATCGATCGAGTAATGTTCGGCAACCGTTTTTAGCTTGTGATTGAGGATGTTTGGTAACAGTTTTCGCGAGAGCTGCACGGTGCACAGGCACGGGTTAGCCATTCGGTATCCGCCAAACACGCGACCGATCTCGGAATTGAGAAAACGCATATCAAAGCCTGAATTGTGCGCCACCAGAATCGAATCGCCGATAAAACTTAAGAAATCGTGAGCAATGTCCGCAAAAACCGGAGCCTCGCTGACCATCTCATCAGTTATTCCTGTCAGTTGGGTTATGAACCGCGGTATCGGCATTTCCGGGTTTACAAGCGTCTGAAATTCCTCGGTGACCTCGCCGTTACGCACGCGATAGGCGCCGATCTCTGTGATACGGCACGGCGGCGCTTTGGCTCCGGTCGTCTCGAGATCAAAGACAACAAACTCGGTTTCCGCGAGTTCTCGTTTCTCGAAACCGTCATCCACAAGTTCAACTGTGTCAATATTTAGCGTGAGCCGGGGATCCCGTTCGATAAGATCGGCGACCAACATTCGCGCCATTCCCGGGTCGGGCTTTCTGATCTTCATCACAAAATCCACGACGCTCACGGCCGACGCTTTGCCGCCAAAAGAACGCAGCAACGCGACCGTTTCGTTTATTAGCAATGACTCGGAAATTAGGTTAGGATACGGTGTCATCAGGTAGAGTTTAGCAGAGTTTGTTGAGTTTATTGAGTTCGCGGAGCTTTTTGGGTTAGTGTAATTCTGATGAATATATTGGAGAGATTTAACGAAACCGACGCCTTGCTCGAGGGGCACTTTGTTCTTTCGAGCGGTTTGCACAGTCCCAACTACCTGCAATGCGCCTTGGCGCTACAAGATCCCGCAAACGCTGCTGAATTTGGCCGGTTGATCGCGGAGCGCTTTTTCGGTCAGCAGTTTGATGCGGTGGCGTCCCCTGCGATCGGCGGGCTTGTAATAGGTTTTGCAACAGCGCAGTCGCTCGGCGTTCGCTTTATCTGGACCGAACGTGAAAACGGAGCGATGA
>DAIRVI010000009.1:41600-47499 GCA_036802885.1 Pyrinomonadaceae bacterium | reverse complement strand
TAAAACCCGGAAGCCGGACGGTGGCGGCCAAATGAATCGTCGCAGGTGCTGTTTTTTGTCGATGGACAGCCTCGACGGTTACGTTAGCGATGACGAACTCGCGATCGGGCCGCTCGGCGAGCTTGGTTGGGACGTCGTGACCGTTTCGTGGCGCGATGAGACGGTCGATTGGAACGATTTTGAGATCGTTGTGATCCGTACTACGTGGGATTATCACCGCGAGCCCAACGCATTTCTCGACGTGTTGCAAAGAATCGAATCCTCAAAGGCAAGGCTCGAAAATCCACTCGATGTCGTAAAATGGAATCTTGATAAACGGTATTTGCAGGAGCTTGACGCAAAAGCGGTGCCGATCGTGCCGACGGTGTGGGACGGCGTTTATGACGATGAGTCATTTGGTAATTGGCTAAAAAAACTCGGCACAGACGAGTTGATCCTTAAACCGACGGTCAGCGCAACGGCCGAGCATACGTATCGGTTACGCGAATTCGACCCAACACTTTCTGAGGTATTTTCGGAGCGGCCATTTATGGTCCAGCCGTTTCTGCCGAGTATTGTGACGGAGGGCGAGTATTCGCTTTTCTATTTTGCGGGTGCGTACAGTCACACAATTTTGAAGGCACCGAAAGCAGCGGACTTTCGCGTTCAGGAGGAACACGGCGGTATCATTACGGCCGTCGAACCGTCTGTGGAACTGCGCAACGCCGGACGCCGGGCTTTTGATCTAATTCAGCCGTCACCGCTTTATGCGAGGGTTGATCTGGTGCGGACTGAAACTGATGGGTTCGCGGTTATGGAACTCGAATTGATCGAGCCGGCGCTTTATCTGCGGATGGATGCCGATGCGCATGTGCGTTTTGCCGCCGCGACAAACGAACTAATGGCATGAACTCAGACAAGGTGGCCAAATATTGGAGAGTTTTCTGCGAGGCCAGCGGCGTTGACCCGAACGCGCAGTATCAGGCTTGGCATTTTGGCAACACACAGGAAATGGCCTTAGAACTCGCGGGGCTCGTTCTGGCCGGCAAAAAGGTAGCGACGGCCAGCCTTGTATCGGTAAATGAGATCCGGCCGGACGAGGCGCCGATCGAGGACGGCTATAGCGTCGCCACCGATTTTGAAGGCAGCCCAATGTGCGTGATCCAGACGACCGAGATACGCCATTTGCCTTTCGAAGAGGTTGACGCTCAGTTTGCGTCGGACGAGGGCGAAGGCGACCAGACGCTGGAGCACTGGCGAGATGTCCACAGCCGGTATTTCGCACGCGAAGCCGCCGAACTGGGCATGGAATTTAACTCTCGATCGCTCGTCTGCTGCGAACGATTCAGACTTTTGCATCCGAGATGAATTACAAATTCTTAATACAATACGACGGCACCGATTTTCACGGTTGGCAGGTGCAGGAAAACGACCGCACGATCCAGGGCGAACTTGAGCGTGTCATCGGAATGATCTCAGATACCGAGGTCGGTGTGATCGGTTCGGGACGCACTGACGCGGGTGTTCACGCCGAGGGACAGGTAGCAAATGTTCACTTGCATAGCCGAAAGTTCACGCCCGAGAAGCTCAAACATGCGATCAACGGCAACCTTTGGCGCGATATTCGGATAATGAAATGCGAAAAGGCGCCGGACGAATTTCACTCGCGGTTTTCGGCAAAAAAGAAAACATATATTTACCGGGTCATAAATGGACCCGTGATGTCGCCGTTTTGGCGTCGGTTTGCCCATCACGAGGCACGGCCACTGGACGTTGGTCGAATGAATGATACGGCTCGTTTGTTTCTCGGCGAGCACGATTGGACGGCATTTGCGTCGGCAAAATCCGATGGCGAGAGCCGCGTTCGAGACGTGTTTGATTTTACAGTTGAATCGCGTTGGAATGAGCAGGCGCTGGGCTCAATGATCGAGTTTCGCATCACCGCGTCCGGCTTTTTGCGCTATATGGTTCGCTCGATCATCGGCACGATGCTCGAGGTCGGGCGTGGCGAAAAAGATAGTGATACAATTCAGACGGCAATCGTCACGGGCGACCGCGACCTCGCGGGCAAAACCGCGTCGGCACAGGGTTTGACGTTGCTTCGGGTCGATTACGATTAAGCAAAATGCTGATCTATCATATAGTTTTACCGGATGCGTGGGCGGCTTTTGAATGTGATCTTTACGAGGCGTCGAGTCTCGAAAGCGAGGGCTTTATTCACTGCAGCTTTGCCGAGCAGCTCGATGTCGTGATCGGCCGGTATTACACCGGCGCCGACACCGTGGTCGTTCTGGAGATCGAAAGCGATCGGCTGATGTCCCGTATGATCAGGGAACCATCGACGAACCGCGAGATCTATCCACATATTTACGGACCGATCAATCGTGATGCTATTGTCAGCGTCAAAGTGAGGAAACTGTAAACGCAAATGCACGAGAGTTTTGCCGGAATCGTCAAGCCGAAATCAGCCGAGGCTGATCTCCTGGCGGCGATAAGTACAGAGCGAATGCCGCGGCACATCGCCGTCATAATGGACGGCAACGGTCGTTGGGCAAAGAGGCAGGGACGGCCGCGGATCTTTGGCCATCGGGCCGGTGCGGATTCGGTACGGGCGATTGTCGATACTTGTGCAAGGCTCGAAATCAAGGCCGTGACACTTTACGCATTTTCAACCGAAAATTGGAAGCGACCGCGGACCGAGATCAAGGGTCTGATGCAGATGCTCAAACGCTATATCCGCAGCGATCTGAAAGAAGTTCACAAAAATAACATACGTTTTCAGGCGATCGGCCATATCGAAGGACTTTTCGAAGACGTCCAACACGAGATCACGCGTGCCGAAACGCTGACGGCTGAAAACACGGGAATGGTAATGAGCGTCGCCCTGAATTATGGCGGCCGAACGGAGATCGTCGACGCCTGCAGACGGGCCGCGAGATCGCGAATCGATGCCGGCGAGCCGGTTGAGAACATCGACGAGGATGATATTGAGGCGAATCTATATACGCACGGGCTGCCTGAGGTCGATCTGATGGTCCGCACGAGCGGCGAGTTTCGAATATCAAATTTTCTCTTGTGGCAGCTCGCGTACAGCGAGATCTATGTGACGCCGACGCTTTTCCCCGACTTTCGGCGGCCACAGATCTTTGAGGCGATAATCGAGTATCAAAAGCGCGAACGGCGGTTTGGAGACGTGAAATAGCATGAAAACCCGAATACTCACAGCCCTGATCGCTCTGCCGATCATCATCGCGTTGATCGTGCTGCCGATGTATTTTCGCGAAACCGTGTGGCTGTTCGTTGCTGTAGCGGCGTTTGCACTTGCGGCCGGGCTGTTTGAGTTTTATTCGCTGTCTAAAAAACTTGGATTGAAGGCAGATGCGGCTATCGGTTACCTCGGTGCGGCAGCCTTATTTGTGGGATTTTTGTTCGACGCGCCGGCAAAAGCCCCCGACCTATTGATCGCCACGCTCGCGTTGATCGTCATCGCCGTTTTGATCTCGCAAACTTTTCGATTTCAAAAAGACTTCTCCAAGATGTTAACCGGCATTGGAGTGACGCTACTGGGCGTAATTTACGTCGCGTTTCTCGGCGGGTTTCTGGTCGCTACGCGAGTCGGGTTTGAGAATTTACCAAATCTCTCGACCCATCTGCTAGGGTATTTCTTCCTCGTCATTTTTGCTTCGGATATCGGCGCGTATTTTGCGGGACGCGCGTTTGGCAAGCACAAGCTCGCGCCTATAATCTCGCCCGGAAAGACCGTCGAAGGGTTGATCGGAGGTCTGCTTTTCGCAACTGGCGGTGCCGCACTCGCAACCTTGTGGTTTTTTCCGGAACTTCCATACAAATGGTCGATCCCACTCGCTGTAGTGATGGCGGCTGTCGGCGTGCTCGGCGATTTGGCTGAAAGTGCTATGAAACGCGGCTCCGGCACGAAGGACGCGGCGAACATTTTGCCAGGCCACGGCGGGCTTCTCGACCGGCTCGATAGTTTGCTTTTCGGCGCACCGATACTGTATTATTTTGCTCGGTTTTACTTTTAGTTTTTATGGACGCGCTGTTGCGAGTTGACGACAATAATATGTGAGGCGAGAGCGTTTTAGTTTAGACGTTCCGCCTTTCGTTTGTCGCAAATCGAAAGGCGTTTTTTATTTTTATGCTGGATGTTTTAGGAAATTTGGAGCGGACGCACACTTGCGGTGAATTGCGTGAATCGCATGTAGGACAGCAGGTCGTGCTGATGGGTTGGGTGGCGAAGAAGCGTGATTTTGGCATTCTCACATTTGTTGATCTGCGCGATCGTGACGGTATTACACAGATCGTTTTGAACGAGGAAGATACGGGTGACGCGCACGCGAAAGCAAAGGGCCTGCGTGGTGAGTTTGTCGTCGCTGTTGTCGGGACCGTTGTCGAGCGTGAGGGCACCCACAACCCAAAACTCGCGACCGGCGACATTGAGGTTCACGCGAGCGAAATCCTGATCCTGAACGATGCAAAAGTGCCGCCGTTTCAGCTTGAGGTCGCGGGTTCTGAGAATCTGGCGGACGAATCGACGCGTCTCAAATATCGCTATCTTGACCTCCGCCGTCCGCAATTACAGAACAACATTCGTATGCGCGCAAAGGCGGTTGCGGCGATCCGCGAATACTTTGACAACCGAGGATTTATCGAGATAGAGACGCCGATATTGCTCAAATCGACGCCCGAGGGCGCGCGTGACTTTGTCGTTCCGTCGCGCATTCACACCGGCAAGTTCTTCGCCCTGCCCCAGTCACCGCAGATTCTCAAGCAGTTGACGATGATCTCGGGCTTTGACAAGTATTACCAGATCGCCCGCTGCTTTCGCGACGAAGATCTCAGGGCCGATCGGCAGCCCGAGTTTACGCAGCTCGATATGGAGATGTCGTTCGTCAATCGTGAGCAGGTCTATCGCGAAATGGAAGGGATGTTTAACCGCGTGCTGCGGCTGATCGATATCGAACTGCCCGCCGAATGGCCGCGAATGACGTATGCGGAGGCGATGCGGCGGTACGGCTCTGACAAGCCGGATCTGCGGTTTGAAATGGAGCTTGTCGATCTCAGCAGTAAGCTGTTAGGAACGGATTTCGTCCCGTTCGCGTCTGTTATAGCGGCAAAAGGTGAGATCAAATGCATCGTCGTTAGAGGCAAGGCCGATTATTCGCGAAAACAGCTTGATGAGCTGCAGGAGTATGTAAAACGTTACGGCGCGGGAGCGTTGGCATGGATAAAGGTTGGCGATGAGGTGACTTCGTCGCTAATGAAAGTTCTCGGCGACGAAAAGATCACTGAACTAATCGCTGCCTCAAACGCTGAAAAAGGCGACTCCGTTCTGATCGTCGCGGGCCGCAAATCGGTCGTCGCCGCGGCTCTCGGCGCTCTGCGTAATGAGGTTGCCCGTAACGAGAACCTGATTGACCGCAACGCCTATAAACCGCTGATCGTGACCGAGTTCCCGATGTTCGAGCACGACGAAGATAGCGATCGATACACGGCGGCGCATCATCCATTCACATCGCCGATGGACGAGGATATGGAGAAGTTTACGACTGCCGTCAATGACGAGTCTCAGCATCATCTGCTCGGTGAGGTCCGCGCGAAGGCCTATGACGCCGTCATTAACGGATACGAGTGCGCCGGCGGTTCCATCCGAATTCATCAAAAAGAGGTGCAGGCGTTGAATTTCAAGGCTCTCGGTATGACGCCCGAGTCGGCGCGGGTGCAGTTCGGTTTTTTCCTCGACGCTTTGGAATACGGCACGCCACCGCACGGAGGCTTTGCCGCCGGCATCGAGCGAACCTGTATGATCCTCTGCGGTACCGAAAACATCCGCGACGTCATGGCGTTCCCGAAAACAGCGTCTGCACAGGACCTTATGATGGATTCGCCTGGCGAAGTGGAT
>DAIRVI010000009.1:10687-41500 GCA_036802885.1 Pyrinomonadaceae bacterium | reverse complement strand
GAGGAGCAGACGCGGAGGTTTGCGTCGCCCGAAATTACGGGGTATCAGAACCCGTACAACGGCCAGTACGTTCCCGCTCAGTACCAACCCGTTGGGTTCGCAAATGTCGACCAATCGATGTCGCGAAAGGTGGCAAAGGTCGGCCTGCCCGAAAATATCGCGACGGCTCTGCCATATATTCCATGGTATTTCGGCATGGTCGCAGGGCTTTTGATCCTGTTATTGGTACCAAAGAGCGAGGCAAAGGTCCGTTTTCACGCGGCACAGGGTTTAGCGGCACATATCGGTATTTTGATCGTTACCACAATTCTCGGAGTTATCGGCAATATCGCCAATATTGCAGATGTCGGAAATCTGATATTCCAGATTCTGACGACGGTTATGCTTATTATTTGGGCGGTTAAAGCGTGGAAAGGCAAACCCGTGCATATCGAATCGGTCGATTCGCTAACAAACTGGCTCGAAGAAAAGATCAGCGTAAAAACTTAGTGGAATATGTATTGCCCAAACTGCGGAAAGGTCGTAAACAAGTCGCTCAAATACTGCAAAGATTGCGGTGAGCGGCTGTCTAAGGCCGAAGAAATCGATAAAGACGGAACGCCGGGCAAGATGCTCGACAATATCCTGACGACGCTATTTTTGGTCGTGATGTTTGGGCTCGGTATTTTGGTCGGGCTGGTCGCCGTATTGTTGGGAAATGACGTAAAGACCGAAGTAGTCACGACCATCGTTATAGCCTATTTGGGAGCGATATTTGGCATCTGCTTTATGCTTGCCCGCCAGGTACCGAAGCTGATTGACGCCCGTCTAAAATTGAATTTCCAGGCCAACAACCCTGAGCCGCATCAACTGCGGCCGCTAACGACCGCGCAACTAGAAGAGTTTCGCGAACCCGTTATGAGCGTCACTGATCACACCACTAAGACGCTCGACAAGGTCCCGTTCAAATAGAATCTACTTACACTGAGCCTGAGGGCTCATAGCCGCCGCATTTTTTTGTGCAGGACTCTGTGACGTATGTCAGCAGGTCTTTGCCCTTAAAGATCGCGTCTTGTATTGACGGCGAACCGGCGGCTTTTCCCTTTGGCGAATCTAGCCGAATGCGTTAGAAAGCTTCTTATCCCTGATCCGCCTTGCGGCAGTAATGATTGCATGCGTTGAGCGTGGTCTGTTCGGCGGTCTTGTCCGTGCCCTCATTGGTTTTGCCCTGATAAGAGACCAAAAAACCAAATGATCTTGTGAGTTTCACCTAAAATACCTCCGCAGTTTTTGCTCCCTCTACACCGTCGCCATCGCGACGCAGTTTAAGGAGTCCGGTAATCACCAAAAATATTGCGAGGCCGATCAGGACGATCGAGAGAACGCCGTTGATCAGCTTGATGTCAAAGCCCGTCGTGGCTTGCAGATTGCGGTACACCATCATAGCCAAAGCCCACAATGTGATCGCCAATACGAACAGCATCGGCAGCAACGTAAAGGCAATTCGTTTGCGAGCTTTGTAGAGCCATACGGTGATCGACAGCAGCGTCAGGGCCGCAAGAAGTTGATTTGATGCACCGAAAAGCGTCCAAAATTCGACATAGCTGCCGGGTTTTGCAAGGAAGATCAGTGCGAGCGGCAGTGCGACCGTCACCAAAGTACCGATGACGGCTCCGACATGGCCGGGAATGCCGAGCAATTCTTGGACGAGGTAGCGCCCGAGGCGCATCGTCACGTCGAGCGTGTCAAAGACAAAGGTCGAGAACGCCATCGCTCCGAATGTGATGGCAAATTTAAGATTTTCCTGACCAATAATAAGCGAAAGAAAGTTGCCGATACCGTTACCGTAGATCTTACCGGCCGGGAGATTCTTGCCGTCAGGGCCAACAAGCGAGTCGCCAAACGCGACCATCACCGTGACGAGTGCGATAAAGGCTACGAACCCTTCGGCCAGCATGCCGCCGTAGCCAATTGCCTTGGTGTGTGTTTCCTTATCTATCTGTTTTGATGTCGTGCCAGAACAGACCAACCCGTGAAAGCCCGAGCACGCACCGCAGGCGATCGTTACAAATAAAAACGGAAACAACATTCCTGTCATACCGCCGATGTCGAACGACTTGAACGCCGGTTGCTGTATCTCGTAACCTCCGAAGAATATGCCAATCACACCGACCGCTATCGCGGCATACAGGACAAATCCACCCAGATAACCACGCGGCTGTAGCAAAGCCCAAACAGGCAGCAGCGACGCGACAATACAATACAAAATGATCAACACGGCCCACGTCTGATGACTAAAGATCAAAACATGCGACATCATCGTGCCGACGTACGAAAGCGCGAATGTTGCGGGCACGAAGATCATCGTAGCGAGCCAGAGCGGCGGTTTTAGAAAGCGTTCGACCAGTCCAAGGACGATCGACAGCCCGAGGTAGAGTACGCTCGCCATTGCGACTGCACCGCCGGGATTGAATCGCGTCTCACCGATCAGCGACTCGTCGCCGGCGACAAATGTTCCGGCCGTAATGTCAGTAAAAGCCACCGCAACATAAACCAGTGCGATCCAGATAAACGCCATCAACGCGCGGCCCGCTTTGCCGCCGAGTTTGTCGCGTGTGATCTCAGCTATCGATTGAGCTCCATGCCGCACGGATGATGTCAGGGCAGCAAAATCATGAACTGCACCGATCAGGACGACGCCCAGAGCGATCCACAGCAGACACGGCAGCCAGCCAAACGCCAGGCACGCAATGATCGGTCCCGCGATCGGCCCGGCGGCGGCGATCGCCGAGAAATGCTGTCCAAAAAGATAAAACGGCCGTGTCGGAACAAAATCTTCGCCGTCGTTCAACGTATTTGCCGGTGTCTCGCGACGGTCATCAAGCTTGAACTGCCGCGCGACCCATCGCCCGTAGGCAAAGTAGCCAAATACGAGCCAGGCAATCACCGCAATTGCGAGTAAAGTAAGCATAAATTGAGTCTATTTGAAAAGAAACTGGTCTAACTTTACATATAAAATTCCATATGTAAAGAAAACGGCTTAACTTTACATATAGAAATCTATATGTAAACTTCGGTGAATGGTGGAAATGTCTTTACAAGAAAAGTATTCCCCGAACAGCATCTGCTTTGGCTGCGGACCGGCCAATGACAAGGGGTTGCACATCAACAGCTTTCCGGATGGCGACGAGGTCGTGGCCGAGTGGCACGCCGAGCCGCATCACGAGGCGTTTCCGGGAATGCTGAACGGCGGAATTATTGGTGCCTTGCTGGATTGTCATTCAAACTGGACAGCCGCCTATTTCATGATGAGACGCGACGGCAAGGACTCTCCGGATTGCACTGTGACGGCGGATTTTCATGTAAAGTTGCTTCGCCCGACGCCGAGCGATGCGTTAATTCATATAGGTGCAAAAGTTATTGAATCAAAAGAAGATCGGGCCACGGTCGAGGCCGAATTGATCGCAAACGACAAGGTCTGCGCGACTTGCCGCGGAACGTTCGTCGCCGTAAAAGAAGGGCATCCGGCATATCATCGGTGGTAAGAAACGCCGATCTTTTGTATTTGGGTTTCAAATTCGTCAGTCAGCCCGAGCTTTTCCAGCCACGCGGTTTGCTCATCCATCAAACGCGGCAGGTGAATTACATCCGATAGAGCATAATCGACCAGTTCTTCCGTCCAGATGCCATCCCATTTACGGTGAAATTTGGCCCGCTGCGATTTGTCGAGATCGACCGCGAAGTATCGGTAGAGTGTCTCGGCAAGCGACGCCGACTGGTTAGCGCCGCGGGTCAGAACTTTTTCAGCGATCATCGTGTCAAAGATACCCGAGACCGAGTAACTGTTTTCGCGAAGAAAATCGAGGTCAAATTTTGCGTTGTGAAATATCTTCGTTATCGATGAATTGGTCAAAATATCACCCAGCCGGCCGAGCTGCACGCCCTCGCTCACAGGCACGAGAACATTGAATTCACCATCGGAAAACTGTACTGAGAAGAGCCGCCCGTGACGGGCGCTAAGGCCCGACGTTTCGGTGTCACACCCGAGACATGTTGCGTTTGACAGCTTCTCAAAAGCCTGACCGATTTCGTCATCGCTGCGTGCAACTAGAATATCCACGATCTAAATTGTAGATTAATAACGTTGAACTAGAAACTCACTCTGATCTATGACCGAAATACTCAACGAAATCGAAGCACGCGTCCTCGGCTCGCTAGTCGAAAAACAGTTAACAACGCCCGAATATTACCCTTTGACGCTCAATGCCCTGGTCAATGCCTGTAACCAAAAGAGCAATCGCGACCCTGTTGTCTCATATGATGAAACAACCGTGACGCAGTGCCTCGAGGCTCTGCGAGACCGTAATCTCGTGTACGTCTTTTACGGCAGCACGAGTCGCGTACCGAAGTACAAGCATATGTTGCCGAGCGTTTACGAGCTCGAGCCACCTGAGACGGCGGTGATGTGCGTGATGATGCTCAGAGGCCCGCAGACGCTTGGCGAATTGCGAACAAGGACGGAAAGGCTGTATAACTTTTCGGGCCTTGGAGCGATACAGGAGACGCTTGACGGCTTGACACGTCGTGATGACCCATTGGTCATTAAACTTGAACGTCAGCCTGGCCAAAAAGAGGCACGATTCGCTCATCTGCTCTCGGGCGAGATCGACGTCGAGGCCGTTGCCGCCGCTCATGCTGTGCGTTCGACACGCGGCTCGGTTGATAATGAACGGGTGGAGAAACTGGAGGAAGAAGTCACAAGTCTGCGGGCGGAAGTCGAGTCGCTAAAACAAACGTTTGCCGACTTCCGAAAGGAATTCGAATAGTAATAACCGGATCCTTAGCCGTCTGCGACCGCGGCTAAGTGACGATCACGACATTCCCGATGACAATGACGATAAATGCAAAGCTAAATAGGCCGCACGCTATGGCAAACATACTCTTCCGCATCAGTATCCTCCAAACGATCTCGAATCTGTCTCTACAAGTTTCTCTACTATACAAATACACCGCCCGCCGGGTTTTTATGACAGATAGAATTGAGGGGATTTTCCTATAACAAAAAACAAGCCGAGCCTGCATTTAGTCAGGCCCGGCCCAAATCATCATTGATGAATCTGCGACTACGGTCGTTTCTTTACAGTGCCTGCTTTTTGCGGAGTTACGTTACTCTCTTTTTTCAAGGTATCGATCAACGCAACGGCATCTGCCTTAAATTTATGAGTATCAGGTGCGATACTCGCAAACTTTTGCAGGAAATTAGCGCCTTCCTGCAGCTTGGTCTTATCGTTGTTTAGGTAGCCCAGGTTAACAAGGCTGAGGCCCGCACCCGCTAGGGCGTCCGGATTATCGGGCGAGGTCTCAAGGATCTTTTTGTATGCCGCAATTGCGTTTTCGGAATCACCGACGACCCGATAGAGGTCTGCGAGGGTCAGGGCCGCTTCGGCCTTTTTCGCCGCATCGGTTTCAGCGTTCAAAAATTCCGGTATAAGTATCTTGGCAGCCTCAATAACGGCATTGTCGACCTGCTCCGTACGTACCGCTTTCATAAAAGTCTCTTTCGCACCGCGAAGCACGCCGAGCTTCGTGGCATCATAATTATTGCGGTCAACAATATCGGCCGCCGGTGCGTTTTTTAGAACATTCCAGCCCGAAAGATAACCTTGAGCCGCGTCCGCGAAATCCTTTCTCGCCATCCCAAGAAAATTAACTTTCTCGGAAACGTCTGTCGATTTAACAGCTTTGTTGTAGGTTTCCACGCCTCGCGTAGTCAATGCGGCTCCCCTGTTGCTGTAAAAAGTCGGGGCACTGCCGACGTATGCTGGATCGGCGGCAATTCCCTCATCATATTTAGCAATAGCGAGATCGTAATTTTTAGCCGTGAAAGCGTCGTTACCCTCCTTTATGGCACGCGCCACAATCTCGTTGGTTTTAAGTGCCTTTTCATTCTTGGCAGTGATTTCCTTGTTTTTTGCTTCGAGGTCAGCCCGGGCCTTTTTTTCTTCGGCGGTCAGCTCTCTTGCTTCCCCAGTGGTCGAACTGGCTCTGGCGGCCGCACCCTTGCGAACCTCGTCTTCGGTCAGCTTGCCTCCGTCACCCGGGGAAAGAATTATCAAAAGTCGTTCCTGACCGGCCTTTACGTTTGGAAAGATCAGGGGGGAACAATTCGGAGCGCTTACGCCAAATACCAACTGCGCGCCATAAGGTAATCCGGCAAAAACGAATTCACCTTTCTTGTTTGTTTTTGATGACGGCAGACTGGCTTTGATATCCGTCCTATAAACTTCGATCAAAGCGCCCACAACGGGCTCACGGGTACCGTCTGCCTTTTCCAGTTCGACGGTACCGCTAACCGGAGCAAATTGCGCAAAAGCGTTGACGCTTGCTGCTATAACAACAGTAATGATAAAAAGAAATGAGATAAATGACTTTCGAAACATTGAGATCCTCCGATGATTCATAAACAAACGACTACCGCGATCGTAAGATGCAAAACCGCTAAACAGAGTTCGTTATTTTTCAATATTCTAACCTAAAAGATCTTAAAAACCGAAGCTTATTCACAGCACGGTTGCGAAATTATCTAACTATGTTATCTTATGCTTTCTAATCAGGCTTGATAACGCCACGTTTACGAATATGACACAAAAAATCTATAACTTTAGCGCCGGGCCCGCGATTTTACCGCCGCCAGTGCTTGAAAAGGCTCAGGACGAATTACTCTCGCTAAACGGTATCGGGATGAGCGTAATGGAGATAAGCCATCGCTCAAAGCATTTCGAGCCGATACTTGCGTCGGCCGAGCAAGGGATTCGCGATCTGCTTTCAGTACCTGAGAATTATCGAATTCTGTTTTTACAGGGCGGTGCGACGCTGCAATTTTCGATGGTGCCAATAAATTTTTTGCGTAAGGATGAAACCGCAGACTATGTAATTACAGGTGCCTGGGGAAAGAAAGCTCTGAAAGAGGCTAAGCGGTGCGGAAACACCAATGTGATCTTCTCAACGGCGGAGCATGGCTATAATTCAGTACCAACTCAGGGCGAGCTCCGTTTTACCAAGGATGCCAAATATGTCCACTACACGTCGAATGAGACGATTGAGGGCGTCGAATTCAAATATGATCTGGACGGCGGCGGGATACCGGTCGTTTGTGATGCTTCGTCGAATATACTTTCTAAGCCTATCGATATCCGTGAACACGCATTAATTTACGCCGGTGCTCAGAAAAATATTGGCCCGAGCGGCGTAACGCTGGTCATTATTCGCGACGATCTCGTGGCGAAAGTACCGGAAAATCAACATTCAATGCTTGATTACAGGCTGCTTGCAGAAAACGACTCGATGCTTAACACGCCGAACACATGGGGAATCTATATCATCAGCCTTGTTTGCGAATGGCTGCGTGAGCAAGGCGGATTATCGGTGATGGAGAAGAAAAACGAGGAGAAAGCCGCGATTCTTTACGACGCCATCGATGCGAGCGACGGATATTACAGTGGCCATGCGCGGCGGCCCGCACGATCATTGATGAACGTTACATTTCGCCTTCCGTCGGAGGAATTGGAAAAGCAATTTTGTGCTGAAGCCACGGCGTTGGGTCTCGATGGTTTAAAGGGCCATCGTTCGGTGGGCGGTGTAAGGGCCTCGATATATAACGCTTTCCCTAAGGCAGGTGTTGAGAGATTGGTCGAGTTCATGCAGTATTTTGCTCAGAGGATCGGTTAGTGCTTTCCATCCAATTCGAGAAAGCAAAAAGCCTATGAACTTAATTTCTCATATTCTTGTCATTCTTATGTTTTGCGTTTTCTTGTTCCCAATCGCTTCTGCCCAATCCTCCGAAACAAGAATCAACGCAATTGCGTTGCAAACGCTTTTAGACGGGGCCAACGAGAGAATTACCGAATATGCAAATGCCTTCAAGAATCTCTCGGCCGAAGAAACCAAAATCACCGAAGTTTTTGATAAGTTAGGGAATTCGAAGAGGAAAAAAACGATCCTCTCCGATTTGATTATTTACGAGCCCGACTCCGAACCAAAAAAAAGAAATTTAATGGAGTATCACAATGTTCGAGAAGTTGATGGTAAAGCCGTTGGAAACTGGGATAAGCGCGCATTAAATCTTTTCAAAGAATTGGTTGACGCCCAGTCTTTTGAAAAGGAACTCGACAAAATTAAGAAGGAGAGTTTACGTTACGACACTGAGATAAGCGCTTACGGTTTAGTTTTGACTCCGTTGGTCGGGGTTGTGCTTACACCGAATGGACGCCGATCGTTCAAGTTCACAGACATCGGTGCCGAGAAAATCGGAGAAAATGAGGTGGTTGTCCTAAAATTTCAACAAATTTCTTCAAATCCAATGTTTGATTTGAAAGTGAAATTTCCTGAATTTCTTGAAGCCGCGGAGCCGCGTTTTCGAGGAGAGGTCTGGATTGAGTTGCAGACAAAACAGATTCGGCGATTTTGGCAGGAGGTTACAATTGACTCGCCGAGACTTATTGAACCTTTAGTGGTTATACGTTATGAAGCCGTTTATCATCCGAGTGAGTTTGGCATAGTTTTGCCCAGCAAGATCATTTTTGAAAGTTACAATCCCAGACAAAATAAAAAAGACTTTTATCTCTTGATGCGGAACGGGAAAGTCAAGCCTGAAGTTTATCTGAATAAGCGTTTAACGATGGACTATAAAAATTTTCGCAGGTTTGAGGTAACAGTCAAAGCGGACAGATAAAACCGGTTTCACGTTTTCGCCAAAATTTCCAGAAGTCTCGCTTCTTCGATTTCCGAAACGGTACGTAGATCCAAAACGACCTGATCTTCACAAATCCGCGAGATTACCGGCGGGTTGGATTTCCGCAGGTATTTCTCTAATTCGTTGGACGACAATCTTTTGTGCTTCAGCGCTAAAAGCGTCGTTTCAGGATGTACGCCGGGAGCCGATCCGCCGCCAACGACTGAATTCCCAACAATTACTTGAATCTGCAAATCTGTCTCCTTGCCTACATGATCAGCGAATTTTCGCGCGAATGATAGAGAACGAATCGCCAGTTCATCTGTCGTCATGGAAAGCATCTTCAAAATAGGCACATCCGTGAAAGCGGTCTCTCGTGCAAAAGATTCAAGGGTCGCCTCAAGCGCGGCATAGGTTAGTTTATCAACGCGAAGTACCCGATAGAGCGGATGCTGCCGCAGACGGTCGATGACGGCGCGCTTTCCTGCGATTATTCCGGCCTGTGGCCCTCCCAACAGCTTGTCGCCGCTAAATGTGACGACATCAACGCCGGCATTGATCGAGGTACTCACAACCGGCTCGTCAGATAGCCCGACGCCGCTCAGATCGACCAAAGCACCTGAGCCAAGGTCCTCAAAAAGCAGGATCTGGTGCTTGTGCGCGAGAGCCGCAAGATCATTAATGGCCGGTGCGGCCGTAAAACCTACGATCCGGTAGTTCGACGGATGTACACGTAACAATAGCCGGGTATCGGAGTTTATGGCCTTCTCGTAGTCCGATAGTTTCGTCCGGTTTGTCGTGCCGACCTCTCGCAATGTCGAGCCCGATTGCGACAATACGTCAGGCACGCGGAAATCGCCTCCGATCTCGACCATCTCTCCGCGTGAGATCACGACCTCTCCGCCGTAGGCAAGCACCGTCAACACGAAAAACGCCGCCGCCGCGCAATTGTTGACGATCAAAACGCTCTCGGCTCCGGTCAATTCCGCAAGTAAACTTTCGGCGCGCAACCCGCGTTTTCCGCGCTTTCCGCTGTCAAGCTCATATTCCAGCGTGCAGTAACCCGCCGCTTCATCGGCTACCGCTCGCCGCGCGGCGTCCGACAGCGGCGCACGGCCAAGATTCGTGTGAATAACTACACCCGTCGCATTGATGACCCGATGAACGCCCGACATTTGCTCGGCCCGCATCGCGAGTCTCAGCTTGCCGACCGCAATCTCCATCAGGGATTCCTTTGAATGGCCGCCGTCAGCACTTATTTCCAACGCTTGACGAAGCTGATCGATCACCATCCGCGAGAGTTTGGCGGTATGCCGTTCCCCTGACTCTGCAATGATCTCGCGCGCGGTTGGCGATCGCAGCAGTTCATCTACAGATGGAAGATTGCGCAAAACTGAGTTTGAAACGGTCCCTTTGGCGGTGGGCATACAAATATGTTAACCGAAAATTATCGAAAACGTGGAAATGCGTCATCGTTAGCTTTATTATTTAAACAGGGGTGCCCCACGCCCGTTCTCTCCAAGGTACCTAATCAAATGGCAATGATCGGAAACAAATTATATAGAAACGTACAATCCAAACAGGAAGAAACGGCCGACATTGACCAACAACTTTCGCGTTTAGAGGACGATATACGTAAGCTAAAGATCGACTTCGATATCTTTTTCAACGGTGCGGCCAAAAGAGCGCCACTCGAGGCACGAGCACGTCTTGAATCTTATATTAAGAGAGTGGCCGACAACCGAAATTTGAATTACGCTCAGAGATATTATTTCAATACGCTGGTCGCACGCTTTACGTCGTACCGCGAACTATGGCGGCGTACGCTTAAAGCAAAAGGCGAAGAATTAGGCTAAACGAAAAAAAAGCGAACCACTAAAAAAGGTTCGCTTTTCTCGTTTGAGGAATATATTTTACGCAACCTTCATTACGTTTTCCGCTTGCGGGCCCTTGGGGCCATCCGTAACCTCAAATTCAACCTCCTGACCCTGTAACAAGGTCTTGTAGCCGTCGCCGGTGATCGCACTGTAATGTACGAAAATATCCTGTTCGCCCGGTTGCTCGATAAACCCGTAACCTTTGGCGTTGTTAAACCACTTGACCTTGCCGATTGTTTTTGACATCACTTGTAAATCCTCCTAAAACTTCAAATCCTCAAGATTTCTCTGCCTATTTGGCGGAAAACCAAAACCGCACCAAATGCCCACCGGAAGTGAAAGCTTTCTTCGCAGTCGATCGCTATGTTGCACGCAATATTACTAAGAGAACATAAATCTTAAACAACAAGATCCCCGCGTCTTTTACTTATTTTGTGTTTATAGTCGAAGCAAAATTTAACCAAATATGAAGCTTGTGTCAAGGGATTTCTTGGTATTTCGGCGATTTTTCCTGAAAATTGATATAAAATAGGCAATAACGCAAGATAAAGCCACTATTTGCGGTCGAATATGGCGTTGAATTATGGCGGACGAATACGGCAAAAATGCATTACTCTCCTATAACGAGTACCTGAAAGTGAGGGAGTTGCTTGATCAACAACGGACGCTTTCAGAGCCCACGAGCCATGACGAGATGCTTTTCATCGTCATTCACCAGACCTATGAGCTTTGGTTCAAACAGATCCTTCACGAAATTGACGCGACGATCAAATGGCTGAATGAGGGACGTCCGTTTCGAGTTAATCACAGTCTCCGGACCGTCACATCGATCGAAACAATCCTTGTTTCGCAGATCCACATTCTAGAATCCATGGCACAGATCGGCTTTCTCGAGTTTCGGGATAAGCTCAACCCGGCAAGCGGATTCCAGTCTATGCAGTTTCGCGAATTAGAATTCGTTTCGGGTCAAAAGGACGAGAAAATACTTGAATTTTTTAAATTTGACGATTTTGCTTACGCACGGTTAAAGGAACGATTTAATAAGCCGAGTTTGGGCGATGCATTTTGGGCGCTGCTCGAAAGGCAGGGATTTGCCGTCGGCAGCCACGATGAAAAAGTTGCGGCGATCGTCGAGATACTCTCGTATCCGGAAAAACACGCCGATCTTTTCATTATGCAGGATCTGCTTATCGACCACGACGAGAACATCTCACTCTGGCGTTACCATCACGTCCTCATGGTCGAACGGATGCTCGGGATGAAACGCGGTACCGGAGGTTCTGATGGAGTCGGTTACCTGATGACGACGCTGACGAAGAAATTTTTTCCCGAGATCTGGGAAGCCCGGACGCATCTGAAGTTCTCATAAACTCAGACGAATACGGCAAACACTTCATTTGAAAATAGTTTTCCCTTGGGCGTGAGTCGCAACCTGTCATCGGCGACAATTACGAGGCCGGCTTCCGTCAACCGGTCGATCTCCGATCGGTATTTCCCGATCAGGTCCGAGTCGAATCGGGCAGCAAATCCTTTGAGATCAAGACCGTTTTCTAGCCGAAGTCCGAGGAAAGCAAACTCAGACGCGACGTCGATGCTCTCGCGCATCACCTCAGCATTTTTGCCAGATTCGATCACCGCAACGTATCTCGCAGTGTCGCGATCGTTTGCGTAACGCTGTCGCCCGTCAAATGAATGTGCCGAAACGCCAAAGCCAAAGACTGGATCGAGCGTCCAGTATTTTGAATTGTGACGCGATTCGAATCCGGGCCGCGAGAAATTTGAGATCTCGTATTGCTCATAACCGGCCCCAGCAAGACGGTCGAGCATTGATTCGTACATCTCGGCGGCGAGCTCAGGGTCGGGTTGCGGTTGGCGTTTGCTCCTGACCTGTTCGGCGAGTGGCGTGCCCTCGTGAATTTCGAGCAGGTAGAGCGAGAGATGCTCTGGCGACATGGCTATTGCCTCGTCGAGATTCCGCGACCAATCAGCAAGAGTCTGACCGGGCAGACCGGCTATTAAGTCAAAGCTGACATTGTCATATCCCGCCTCGCGCAGCATTGCAAAGGTCTGCCTGGCGTCATTCGCATCGTGGCCGCGAGCGAGCAGCTTGAGCGCACGGTCGTCGAAAGTCTGCACACCAAAACTCGCTCTATTTAGACCGAGCTTTCGATACGCCGCAAGAGTCTCGGGCGTAACGGTTGCCGGATTCATCTCCATAGTGATCTCGGCGTCTGGTGCAATATAGAACTTTGCTGTGACCGAGTTCAATATTCGTTCTACTTGCCCGGCCGTGAGCAGTGACGGCGTTCCGCCTCCAAAGTAGATCGTGTCAGCAGTATTTTGAATTTCGAATGTTGAACCTCGAATTTCGGAACAAATAGATCTGACATACCGCTCGACGGCGTCATTACTTCGCCAAACATCCGTCGCAAAATCGCAGTACGAGCAGCGCGATTTGCAAAACGGGATATGCAGGTAGATTCCTGAGGGCATTGAGACTATTCTATGGCCAGAAGGCCGTCGAACAAAAGATGAATGCTGAAGAAATCTCTTATTACATAAACCTGATCTCGTTCGGAATTGTCGTAGTTCTCTGGTTTATCTTTGGCTGGATATTTTTGCTGAGAAAAAAGCCGCAATCCACGCCTGATACGAAACGCGCCCCCAAATCCTGGGCCGGGCTCGCGCTGCAAGGCGCCGGATTTGGCATCGTTTGGGCCATCCGTCGTGCGCCGATCGCGTCGCCGCTGATCGACGGACAATTTGCAATAAACATCGTGCTTCAAATCGTAGGCGTGGTTCTCGCAGCCGGTTCGGTTTGGCTGGCAGTTTTGGCTATCAAGGAATTGGGACGGCAATGGAGCCTCGCGGCCCGACTTACCGAGGGCCACAAGCTTATTACCACTGGTGTTTACGGCATCGTCCGGCATCCGATCTATACCGCGATGCTTGGAATACTGCTCGCGACCGCTATTGTTTTCAGCCACTGGGTCGCTTTGATGGCGGCAGTTGCTGTTTTCCTTATCGGAACAAATATCCGAACAAACCTTGAGGAGGGCTTGCTACGAGATGCGTTCGGTGAGGAATTCAAATCTTGGGAAGCCAAAGTTCCGGGTCTTATACCCTTTGTAAAGATCTAGTTTTCGAGACGGTTTTTTAGTGAATCGCGCCACGCCGATTCGATCTCGGTAATGGGCGTTGAGACAACCGGCTCGGAGTTTATTGAAATATTCAGGGTGTCGCCCGTGACCCAACCAAGCTCCGTCATCGGGCAATCGCCGATCATTTCACGTATTCTTGCCTCGTTTTCGCGTGTAAAACTGATGACGATTCGGGAGGGCGTCTCACCAAACAGGTCGGCTTCGTACGACATCTCGCGATCTACCAGGGCGATCTCGGCCCCAACCGCCTCGCGGCCCAGTGATGAGAAACAGCATTCGGCAATTGCGACGGCAAGTCCGCCGTCCGAGCAGTCGTGAGCAGATGAGATAAGCATCTCGTCGGCAAGTTTTAGAACCGTGTCCTGAACGACCTTCTCGGCATCGAGATGGATCTTCGGCAGGTTGCCAGCTGCAATTAATTCCTCGGTGGTACGGCCGAGAATCGTTTGTGAGTATTCGCTGGCGGCGAGGTCGTCGCCGGTCACGCCGAGCACCGCGATCAGATCGCCTTCGGTCTTAAAGCCGTGTGTAACGATCCTTCGAGTGTCCTCGATTAGGCCGACCATGCCGATGACGGGTGTCGGTAGAATGCCGCGCCCATCGGTCTCGTTGTAGAACGATACGTTACCCGAAACAACCGGCGTTTCAAACGTCTCACAGGCCTCTTTAATACCGTCTACAACCTCAGAGAAACTCCACATTACTTCCGGACGCTCGGGCGAGGCGAAATTGAGGCAATTGGTGACCGCTATCGGTTTTGCACCGACGCAGACAACATTGCGGGCCGCCTCGGCTACAGCGAGCTTCGCCCCTTCGCGAGGATCGATCGCTGTAAACTTGCCATTTCCGTCAAGGCACATCGCGATGGCTCGGCGGGTTTCTTTTACGCGAATTACGGCCGCATCCGCGCCGGGCAACACAGCCGTATTTGTTCGCACCATCGTATCGTATTGTTCATACACCCACCGTTTTGAGCAAATGTTTGGTGAGCCGAGAAGCCGCTTTAATGCTTCGGCCGGATCTATCTTTGACGTATTTGGAGCTTGCACCGCGACGGACGGCGTTGCCCTTTGCGGAGCCGCCATCGGGCGCTCGTATTTTGGAGCTTCGTCGGTAAGCGCCATAACCGGCAAATCCGCCTCCAGAATGCCATTGTGAATGATCTTTAAACGATCACCTTCGACGACCTTGCCGATTACAACTGCATCGAGATCCCATTTGTTGAAAATTTCAACAACCTGCTTTTCACGTCCCTCGCGGGCCACGATGAGCATTCGCTCTTGTGATTCCGAAAGGAGCATTTCATAGGCGGTCATGCCTGTTTCACGCTGCGGGACGAGCGTGAGGTCGATCTCAAGGCCGTTGCCGGCACGAGCGGCCATCTCGACCGACGACGACGTCAATCCGGCGGCGCCCATATCCTGAATTCCCTCGATCGCGCCGGAGCGCATCGCTTCGAGACAGGCTTCGAGCAAGAGTTTTTCGAGAAAAGGGTCACCCACCTGCACGGTCGGGCGTTTTTCGAGAGCCTCGTCGTCAAACTCGGCGGACGCCATTGTTGCACCATGAATGCCGTCGCGGCCGGTCTTTGCCCCAGCGTAGAGAACGGGGTTACCGATACCCGACGCTTTGCCGAAAAATATCTGGTCCTTTTTGACAAGGCCGAGGGCAAAAGCGTTGACGAGCGGATTGAGGCTGTACGAATTATCAAAAACAACTTCGCCGCCCACCGTCGGTACGCCGAAACAATTGCCGTAATGGCCGATTCCCTCGACGCAGCCTTTCAAGATCGATCTGTTGCGATTGCCGTTGTTTGGGTCATCCAACGGACCAAAACGGAGCGAATTCATCGCGGCGATCGGTCTCGCACCCATCGTGAAAACATCGCGAAGGATGCCGCCCACGCCCGTGGCGGCGCCTTGGAACGGTTCGATAAAACTCGGATGATTGTGCGATTCGACCTTAAAAGCCACGCACCAGTCGTCGCCTATATCGACGACGCCGGCATTCTCGCCCGGCGGGACAATCACGCGAATCCCGGTCGTTGGCAGACGCTTGAGATGCACCCGCGACGACTTGTACGAGCAATGCTCCGACCACATAACACTGAAGACGCCAAGCTCAGTAAGATTCGGTTCCCGGCCCAGTATCTCGACGATATGGTGGTATTCACCGGGCGTGAGATTGTGTTGTTCGACAATTTCAGATGTGATCGAGGTCATTATTACTTGGTGCGAAACTGGTATGCAAATAAACAAAAGAGTCTATGCGTTTCGGATCGTTTTATCAACTCCGAGGACATAAACCCTTATTGAAATTATTCACCCAAAATGCGCTTAAACCTATTTAGCGGGTGTCGGAGTCAGAAGCTTCTCGATCTGAGCGGATACGGAGTCATATCGGATCTTGCCCTTTCGCAAGTAGGCGGTATCGCCAGAAGCCGTGAACAAAACTGTAAGCGGCAAATTTCCGCCCCAGTCCTTTGAAACCAATGTTATGGCAGCGCTCTCGTCCGGCGTGCTCAACAGATACGCTGGCATCGCGGCTTTCATTTCGACAAGAAATTTTGGGACCAAGGTTCTGATGTCTGCCAAATCGTCAAGCGATACGGTTATAAGATCTATCTTGCCACGGTATTCACTGTCGAGCCTGACGAGGTCGGGAAACTCCTCGCGACAAGGGTCGCACCACGTCGCCCAAAAATTGATAAGGAGCGGCCTACCGTTCGGTCTGATAAGAGCCTTAAGGCCCTCAAAATCTATCTTCTTGACTTTTATCTTGGCTGCCGAAGCCTTCTTCGACGGTGCCTTTGCAGGTTTATTTGGTGTACCGAGCCTCTGGGCCGCTCCGGATTGGCCGAATGTCAGCGCAAGCACGCAACAAATCGCCGTTTTTGCCACAAACCGAAATACTTTCGACATACTATTCAACCGCGCGTTTTATCGTACAGCCAAATGCGTTTGCCTTTGTTCGTTCGATCTTCTTTCCGGTGAGCGACGCGTCAAACGCGGTCCGCAAGTACGCCTCCGTAATGTTTCTCCCGGAGCGGTCATTGTCGATCGCACCGTGATAAAGCAATACGTTATTGGCGCCGAGATAAAAGACCTCAGGCGTCACGCTGGCGCCTATTTTGTCGGCGAAAACGTTATTTTTATCAATTAACACAGGGAATTTATAATTTTCAGCGGAGTGTGTTTTCACCCTATCGAGCGACTCGGTCGCGTTTGAATTAATGCCGATGAAATTAATGCCCTTCGCCTGATAGTCCGCGGCGATTTGGCTGATCCGCGCATCGTAGCCCTTAACGACGGGACACTGCACAGACAGAAAGATCACGACTGCGCCGTTCTTGCCTTTGAGTTCATTTAGCGTCTGGGCCTTACCATTTGTGTCGGGGAGAGTGAAATTATCCATCGTACCGCCAATATCGATGCCTTGAGCATTTGCGGCTATCGCAAACACGAAAAATAAAGTGAATAATAATGCAGCTCGTTTCATAAAAAAATTTCCTCCGAAATCAAAAGCGTAATTTGTAAGTCTATCAGTCTGGCAAAAATTCAAGCAAGTTTTGTTGTGTTTTACGCAAAACAGTTGGTATCGGTTTCACAACGCAAAGGATGCCTTTTTCTTTTTGATGCCGCAAAAAGTAATTATGGCTAGAATCTTTCTTTCCGATGTTATAATTCACATTACCTAAAAAGTGATCAGCACGGGCAAAAAGATTTTGCATTATCGAATTGTCTCAGCTCTCGGTTCGGGCGGAATGGGAGAGGTGTATCTGGCTGAGGATACAAAACTCGACAGGCGTGTCGCGATAAAGTTTCTTCACCTAGAATTCAGCAAACATAACGATGTTCTCAAGAGATTTGCCCGCGAGGCAAAAGCGGCATCCTCGCTTAACCATCCTAATATCATCACTATTTACGACATCGGTAAATGGAATGGAGCCGATTTTATTGCGATGGAGTACGTTGAAGGACAAAGTCTCCGTGATTTGTTAAATGCGGGAAAACTGACTTTTAAGGAAACGCTCGATATTGTAATTCAAACCGGATCTGCTCTGGCCGCCGCTCACGAGGTGGGTATTGTTCACCGGGACATCAAGCCTGAAAATATAATGCGCCGTCCGGACAACCTGGTAAAGGTGCTGGATTTTGGTCTGGCCAAACAGCTAAACTCATCGAATTCCCGTGATGGAATCGATTCTGAAGGAGCCACATTAGGACTGATGACCACAGCACCGGGTTTCGTAATGGGTACACCCGCATACATGTCGCCCGAGCAAACGCGCGGCAAACCAGCGGATGCTCGCACTGATATCTGGAGCTTGGGAATCGTCCTCTATGAAATGGTCACTGGTGAGCTGCCATTTCCGGGTGAGACGCAGAGTGATATGCTAGCCGCCATTCTGAAATCTGAGCCGCCGCCGATTTCTATGCCGGCACCTGATCTTACTAATGTTTTCGAACACATAATCAAGAAAGCTCTCGGAAAGGATTGCAATGAGCGCTATCAGGTTGTTAAAGACCTGATCCTCGATCTAAAGCTTTTGCAAGACGAGTTGAAAACGAAGGACTCGCGGGTGGATCGTGCATCTTTATTGAGGACGGCAACGCTTCCCATTTCTACACAGGAAGGAGAGCCTTATCAAACCAAAGGGTACTATGTTAATCGCCGGCTATCATTGGCCGCGATTCCCGTAGCGGTTTTGGTTGTGATCGCGGCGGGCTGGTACTTTTTGCTGAGAAACGTTGAAACCGGAGCCAGTGTCTCAACACCCCTGTCTTCATCTCCAATAACAAGCTGGAAAAGCGAATTGAGCGACTTTAATATCAGTCACGCAAAATTTTCACCCAACGGTAAAATCGTTGCATATGCGGCCACGAAGAACGGTAAGCAGAGTATATGGCTAAAGCAGGTTGGCGGCGGCGCGCCTTTTACCCGAAGACAGGATGACGAATCGGAAGAGACGAGTCCCCTGTGGTCGCCCGATGGTGAGCAGATCGCTTTTTTATCCGAGCGTGGCGGCAAGCAGGGAATTTTTGTGACGCCCGCATTAGGTGGCTCTCCAGTGCTACTCTCGCTGATGAAAGAGCGATGCAAGGACCTTGTTCATTGGTCAGAGGACGGCAAGATGATCTATTTCGATATGAATCAGAATCTTTATGGGCTTGATCTTGCAACAAAACTTATAACGAAACTCACAGATTTCGACGACACGCGGGCTATTGAGCGGGATTTTGACCTTTCACCGGATGAAAAGCGAATAGTATATGCGGACGAAGTGGGCGGACAAGTAGATCTTTGGACTTCTGGCATTGACGGCGAAAGACCGACCCGTTTGACAAGCGATTCTGCTGAGGACAGCCAGCCGATATGGCACGCTGACGGCGATCGCATCATTTATAATTCCTACCGCAACGGCCTTCAGCAGATATGTCTTGCTTTTGCAGATGGCCGACCGCCGACTCAACTGACTTTTAACGACAGTAATAGCAGTGTTTCTGACATCTCCAGAGATGGCAATAAGATTCTCTATACGACGACGAAAGGCGAATCTGATATTTGGGGCGTTACAATCGACGACAGTAAAGATTTTCAAGTGACCTCAGACATTGGCCTTGAGTTTTGGCAGGACGTTTCGCCAAACGGAGAAACAATCGCCTATCAGTCGGGGCAGCAGTCAAACAGCGAATATAGCTATCATTCTTTGCTTATTGCGCAGAAAATCGCGGGAGATCCGAAACAGGTTCAATTGGCTGACAATGGCTTTAGTTTGCGGTGGTCGCCAGACGGCAATCATCTGGCTTTCTTAAAGTCGGAGGCCGGTAATAACAGCCTTTGGATTACATCAGCAACAGGCGGTGATGCTCGGGCCGTGACCGGGGATGGGGTTGTTTTCGGCGGTCAGACAATGCTGCCTTTCAATCGCGTACAAACGCAGGATTATCAATGGTCATCCGACAGCCGCTCGCTAATTTACTGCTCGAATCGAGGTGGCCTATTCAATGTTTGGCGAACCGGAACGAATGGCGAAGGCGAACAGCAATTGACGAACAACGAAGATAAAGATCTTCTTTTTTTCAATCCGCTTTTTTCGCCTGACGGCAAACGAATCGCTGTGCTGGCGATGTCAACAGCGGATCAAACCAAATTTAGATGGAGTATTTGGATTTTGATGGACGGACAGGCAAATCAGATTTATCAATCGGATTCGGTAACGCGCCTGGTTGGCTGGTCGCCGTCAGGAAATGGGTTAATTATCAAATCGATAGATGGTAATAAAGAGCAAATTTCGCCTGAGGAAGTAAGCATTTTTCAAATTTCTTTGGATTCATCGGCTCCCTACTTGATTTCCAAACTGAACGTGACGTATTTTTACAACATTCAACTTTCGCCTGACCGCAAGACACTAGCCTATGTAACGCGCGCGGGCGGAACTGATGCTATTCAAACGGTTCCCGCAAATGGAGGGGTTAAAAAAACGCTCATCAGTAGCAGCGATGCCCGCGTTTATTTCTCGAGCCTTACATTCGCACCCGACGGCAAGGCTCTTTATTATGGTAAACAAGCCAAATGGCAGATAATTTCGATGATAGATAGCTTCAAATAGGAGGAAAAATAGATGGGTACTGACAGTGAATATACATCTGAAAGCGGCGAAACAAGTTTCGCCGACGATTATATGCGTCTTCGGACGGTTCTTGACGGGTTGGAAATAACCGCGCTCCGATATTGTCTCGAAGATGAAAGTACGAGAGTGAGAAAAGACCGGGCAGCTCAAATCGTGGCTGAATTGATGCCGATCATTGACGATTTCCAACGCAGAGTAACCGCGGGTGGAGGTTGTGGTCTGGGGTATTTTAACTGCGGCGGCGTCTGCGTGCCTTATAAATGTCCCAAAGACCCCTAAAGAGCAGACTGAATTTTATAGATCGTCGACGGGTAAAATCTGATGGGTTGCGCTGAGGCCGGTCACACGGATTATTGGTTCATCCAAATAACCTCGGTAATCGTCGTTGTAGATTTTTAGGAAGTAGGATCTCCATCGCATCGTCGACCGTTACGATACCGGCGATGTCGCCTTCGTCGTCGATTACCGGAAGCGCGAGGAGGTTGTATTCGGAAATGGTCTGAGCGACCTCCTCTGCAGATTCCGACGGATGGGCGAAGCGAAACTCGCTGCGCATCACGTCTGCTAGTTTGAATGTCGGATCGGCGAGGATTAGCGAACGCAAGGATATAAGTCCGCATAGTTTCCAGGAATTCGCCTCCTCGACAACGTACAAGTAATAGATCATATTCGGCGTCTCGGCCATTTGCCGAAGGCCGGCGATCGTTTCGCCCACGGTTAGATCCTTAGGAAAAACGACGAATTCCGTCGTCATTAGACCGCCCGCGGTGTCGTGGTCAAAGTGCATTAACTCAGCAACGTCCGCTTTCTCGTCGTCTTCCATCAGATCAAAAAGTTCCTGGGCCTTTTCGTCGTCCATCTCATCCAACACGTCAACGGCGTCGTCGGGCGACATTTCTTCGAGAATGTCGGCGGCGCGCTCTTCGTCCATATCCTCGAGAATGCGGGCTTGCGCCTCGGTAGACATTTCCTCGAGCGTGTCGGCGGCAGTCTCGTCATCGAGACTTTCGACGACCTCGGTCCTATGAATCGGCGAGAGCGATTCGGCTAGTTGGGCGATCTCAACCGGGTGAAGGCGTGAAAGCTTGTCCTTCGACGATTTGAGCTGAACCGTTACGGTTGCTGTGTCGGTTGCGAGATAACCAACGTCGGCCCAGTCGATTACCTCTACCGGGCGATCGCTGCCGTAGAAACCTTTTGGCATAAGGCGCCGCACAAACCCTTGCAAACTGACATCCGCCCCGGACACGCGCCATATATCACCGGTATCGATTAACTGAACATCATTAACACGAACGACCCGTTTACCGTCAACGTCGATAAGCTGGTTGTCGAGCACATCCTTTCCCAAAAGGACCTCACCATCGCGGCGGATGAAAGGGGTCAGATCAAGTATCGCGGACGTCATCTTGGCGCCGTGCGGCCCGAGGCCGGTAAAGTCACGGCTCGGCATAAAGAAATTGCGGCGGCGGTAACGTGCGACAAGCCCGATCACCGGCGGATACTCTTCGTCGCCATAGCGGACAAGCACATCGTTGATGACAGCGATCTTTTCGTTGCGGGCATCAAAAACCGGGCGATTCAGTATCTGGGACACGTAGAGCATATTTTCAAAGATAGCCTAAACGAGCGAAAGTTTGAAGGAAAGAACGCTGCGTTGCACTCTGTCCTCCTGAGGTTCAAATCACAATCGAATAAACAAAATTAAAATTGTTTGAATTTTGTGGAAACTTTTTGGCTTTATTCGTTTCTAGTAAATAGGTGATCGGATAAGCCCCTAGTGGCCTTTCCTATCATGTAAATACCCGTCCGCCTACCAACCAGCCAAATGAAAATACCGCCTTTTATCCTAGCCATCCTCGTCCTCACCATCCTTCCGACGTATGCGCAGGACCGGCCGCGCATTCTTGACAATTTTGACACCGGCCGCGGAGTCCAGGTTTACCGGTCGGAGTATATTCCCGTCGCAGTCACGTCAAATAAGAAAGGCGCAAAGACAACGACTGTTAAGAAATTCGTCGCTAAGACCACTCAGACACGGATGAATGTGACTGAGGGCCTCGCGAACCGCGAAATGCCGCGGGCCGAGTACAACAAAATGCTGATGGGCACGACTGCTCATATGAAAGGTTTTACGACTGGCGATGTGCTCATCGACTCATTCATCGTAGATTCGAGCCGCCGTTACGCCATCGACCCGCTGCTCATTTACGCACAGATGCATCAGGAGTCGTCATTTAAGCTCAGGGCGTTATCGAATAAAGGGGCGAGTGGCTTGATGCAATTGATGCCTGGGACGGCTCGGCGGCTCGGCGTTAGTAATATCTACGATCCGAAACAGAATATTGAGGGCGGCGTCAAATACATGCGGATGTTGCTCGATATGTTTGGACAGGACGTCAATCTTGCGCTCGCGGGCTACAACGCCGGCGAAGGCGCGGTGATGAAATACGGTTATCAGATACCGCCCTACAACGAGACACGCGAATACGTTCGCCGCATTTCGGCACGATACAGTTCTATTTCAAACCCGTCGATCGCACGCAGCGTCACACGAGTTAGCGGTGCTAAAGCTGCAAAGCTGTTTCAAAACGAGACACGACCGCTGACCATTGAACAAAATGCGGTAGCCATACGCCTTGCCGACGGTCGAATGCGGCTCGTTAATCAGTAGGAGCCTGTCGTTCAGGCAATGAGTTGTTTTACAAGTTCTCACCGAGGGTAACACTCTTCTCCAAATAGTCGAAAAGACTTGCGGTCGGCACGCGTCGGCCGCGTTTTTTTGTTTTGCGACGGTACCTGGGATATCATTGCAGGACAAAACGATATGTATTGCATTAAATGTGGGGCAGACAATCTCGAGGCGGCGAAATTTTGCCGGAAGTGCGGGGAACCGGTGAGCACGGAACCGATAGCTATGAGCAGCGGCACTGAAGATGCCGAGCAAGAGACGCGCATAGCCGCTCGTGCGAAGGGCGAGGCCACTATTCGGGATGTTCACGCCGACCTACCGAATCACGATGACGGTAGTGAGGCTGAGATCTTCTCCATCAGCCCGACGCTGATGTTTGTGAAGGCCGGCTATGTGCTAGCCGCTATTGGAGCTCTATTATTCGTTGCCGTTGTAACGGCATTCACATCCGTCTCGACATGGTTGTCGGTTTTGATAGGGCTGTTGCTATTTTTGATTCCGGCCTTCTACCACTTTAAGCAGAAGCTTGTTCGATACACTCTCACGGATTCGAACCTCGTGATCGACCAGGGTTTTGTCGCCCGTACAACACGCAATTTGCCTATTCGCCGAATCCAGGACGTGACTATCGCAGCGACTGTTCTGCAGCGCTTGCTGGGTTTTGGAAATCTCGTTATTGACAACGCCAGCGAAGAGGGTGGCAAGGTCCTGCTGAAAAACATCAACACGCCGAAGCATTACGCCGACGAACTACTCAAACAGATGCGTAAACTAGAGCAATAACTAGCCTTTTGTTTCGTGGGTCGCCGCCTTGGTACTTTCCTTCATAAACGGCGTTGATTCGTCGTCATCTGCCTGTGAGTAGTACTTGTAGTATCCGGCTCCGTAATAATCATACTCCATAGAACCGGATTTGATACCGTTCAGAACCACTCCGTAAATCCGAGCGCCAATGTGGCTAATACGCTGCTTGAACTGACGCATAAGATGGATCGAGCTCTTATTTGCCATTGCGACAAGCACAACGCCATCGACGAGCGTCGACAGAATAGAAGCATCGGTGAAAGATATCGCGGGCGGCGAATCGATGATCACGTGTTTAAACCTGCCCGTAAGAAACTGAAGTAGGTTTCTCATTTCATTCGAACTGAGAAGTTCAGCCGGGTTCGGCGGTATCGGGCCGCTGGTAATGATTTTTAGCCGCGGCAGATCGGCGTATGTCCGGATCAGGTTTTCTGTGTTTTTATCACCCGACAGATAGTTCGTTAAGCCTTTCGTATTCTCCAACCCAAAATGGCTGTGTAGACGTGGCCGCCTGAGATCGCAGTCAACGAGAATGACGTCAGCGTCGCTTTGCGCCAATGTGATCGCGGTATTGATCGCTGTCGTAGTTTTGCCTTCCGACGGTTGTGACGACGTAATAAGAATCGTTTGCGGCGGCTTGCCGGCACTTGAGAAAAGCAGCGAAGTCCGCAAATGCCTGTACGCCTCGGCCATTGGCGAATTGCGTTCCTCCATGGTGATCAAAGCTGACGATATCGCGCTGCCATTCCCGAGCAACGCAACTTTCCGTTTATCCGTATTTGCATCATGCGGAATAAGCGCTAGCGTCGGCAGGCCAAGGTGCCGGCTGATGTCTTCAGAGGTGCGGACCGAGTCGTCAAGATAGTCAAGCAAAAACGCAAGTCCTATGCCGGCAGCAAGCGAGAGCATCAGAGCAACGAGTATGTTTCGCGTACGCTGGGGGCCGATCGGGCCGCCCGGCGTGACCGCATTGTTTTGGATCTTGATGTTATTCGGACGCTGGCTGGATAGTGCCAATTCCTGTTCCTTTTGGCGCTGCGTGTATGTGTCCAAAAGGTCTCGATTAGATTTGATCTCGCTCTTTAGCGTGGTAAGGCGAGTCTCAGCAACGCCCTCAACATTCGCTTGAGCGGCCGCTTGCTCAAAGGCCGAGCGTTGACGCCCTTCTCGCTGTTGCGCGGCAGAAAGCTGCGAACGCAGACT
This sequence comes from Pyrinomonadaceae bacterium, assembly GCA_036802885.1. GTDB lineage: Bacteria > Acidobacteriota > Blastocatellia > Pyrinomonadales > Pyrinomonadaceae > OLB17. Next base: position 16,419 of record DAIRVI010000009.1, on the reverse strand, counting down.
AGCAAGTACTTCGCGTTCGGCGTCCTTCTCAAGCTTTACACCCTCGGATTTAATCTTGTCAGTAACTTCGCGGTCGACCTGAGCTTTTTGCGATTCGAGCTCTTTGATCTGAGCGTCTTTTGCGACCACGTCCCGATATTCCGGTGTGTATTTTACGAGGAGCCCCTCTCGAGCCTCTTTTGCTTCGTTGATCTTCTTGTCGAGGTCCTCAATACGCTTTTCCAGATCGGCCTTACGCCGTAAATTTTGGCTGCGAGCGTCCTGGATCGCCTTGTTGTCACCAACGACCGAGAGAATGTCACCCTTTCCGCTGGCATTGACGGCGGCGGTGAACGTGGTCTGGATCTTATTGACGTCATCCTGGGCGTTTCGCCATTGCGTAAGCAATGCCTCGAGGTTACTGGCCCGTAGATCGCCACCTTTTTCCTGAAGCGGTAAGTTGCTTGAGCGCATCTCTGCGACCAAATCGTTCTCTTGCTTATAGATCGTCGCTTTAAGATCCTCAATTGACGATTTCAGATCCTCATAAGCTTTCTGGGCCCCGGCAACCTCGCGTTCCGCATCTTCCTTTATAAACAACTCGGCTACTTTGTCCGCGACTTTTGCAGCGAGGACGGGATTAGAATTCTGTACGCTCACATTAACGATGTTGGTTCTCTCGATCTGTTCGACTCTCAATCCACCGACGAGAATACCCGCGTAGGTTTCGGCACGTGTATTTTCCTCGGGAGAAAGCTGTATCAATTTGTCATTAACCGCGTCGAGAGACGATTCGCTGACAACCGGAAGTGAGTTTTCCGGCTTCATTTCCTTCTGACCGCCCGAAAATAACGAGCGGAGGCCAGCGAGAATGCCTCGATTCTGGTCGCCGAGAAGCGTTGCGTCGCGGTGTAGCCCTAGAGCGACAACAACGCGTTTCATCAATTCCTGATTCTGAAGAAGCTGAAGTTGAGTATTGTAGTACTTTTGGTCGTCGCCAAAATTAATGTTAATCGCGTCCTTTTGAGTGACTTGCGGCTTTCGAGGCTCAATGATCATCTCGGTCTGCGCCTGATAGACGGATGGCAGCCTATACGAATAGAACGAGGCGGCAGCCGTCGTCAGGATCGTTATCGCAAGAATGATAGGCAGCCGTTTATAGATAATATTGGCGTACTGACGTATCGATCGTTTATTTTCCAAACTATCGTCATAAGAGCCCGAATACCCGGTCGAAAAATCGATTTGCGCCGGGTGTAAATCATTTGTTACTGGTAACGGGGTCAACCGCTGATCATTTTCCATACAACTGCTAAAGCTCGTAGTTAATTGACACGAACTTGCTTTATACCATATCCGGGGCGAATTTTCACCAAGAATTTCGCCTATAACGGCTATTCTAACACGTTGGATGCGGTATTGCTGTTGATCGGCCGTAATGACTTCTTTGGTAGAGAAGCGCGCCGGGTGATATATTATTCATTTGCCCTCGAATGGCTAGTTATTGGTAATAAAGACTGGTATGACGGTATTTTCCGAAAATGGCAACGGCGGACAGCACGATCTCGAACTCGGCATAGAAGGATTCAGCTTCGCTGACCTGTTTGACGCGCTAAAGCTGAAAGAGCTGGCTGATAGATTCTACGCGGAGATCTCCGAACACGACGCCGTTCTCCACTCCGCCTTGGTTAAATATATTGCGTCGCGTGGAGTCGGATACGAACGAAAGGTCGAGTCAAAGATACTAACCGATGCAGCGCCGTATCTTTCGGATTTCTTAGTCCGTCTATTTCGGATCGAGCCTGAAAACGCTGACCTCGAACGAAACATCCTCGTACAAAATCCGATCTGGCGATACAAATTTTTTGTACAGCGGCGGGCCGGAAAAAAATATAAACCCGAACAACTTGTCGAATTCAACGAAGGCCGGCTCTGGAACGCGGTGACCGAGATGCGAAACTCGGCCTTTGACGAAACGCTTGTGCACGACGAGGAGCTTTCCATTGCCGAGATGACCTGTAGGCTGTTGGACGCAGAAGAGGAGCTTGGTAAGGAAGGTGCGATTAGCGACGCTGTTAAGAAAACCATCGAAAAGCTGAATTCTGCGTACGACACGTTAAAGGACAAGGCGTTTGGTGACCTGTTTTCAGAGTTTGTCACCGAGGAAAATGACGCAAAGGGCGATCAGCTCGTGGTCAAAGCGGCCATTCATGTAGTCGAAGCATGGTCGGCCGTTGCATTTCATTCGAAGTCGAAACGCTGGCATAGCTTCAAAACACCGCATCCGCTTGATTACCAGAACCTTGTCCATTTGATCCATCCGGAACCGGCGCTGCCAAACGTCATGCGTGGCGCTGAGGAAGAATTGCGTCGCCGTGACGGTTTCAAACTGACCGACGACCGCGGGACGATGCGCGATGTACTATTTGAGATCGATTACTGTTTGATCTGCCACGAGCGCGAAAAAGATTCGTGCTCGACAGGACTGCACGAACCGGACGGTTCCGTTAAACGCAATCCGCTTGGCATTAAAACTGATGGTTGCCCTCTTGATGAGAGAATTTCCGAGATGCATCTCCTCAAAAAACAGGGCGATGCGATCGGGTCGCTCGCTCTCGTCGCGATCGATAATCCAATGTGCGCCGGCACCGGCCACCGGATCTGCAACGACTGTATGAAGGGCTGCCTTTTTCAAAAGCAGGAGCCGGTCAATATTCCGCTTGCGGAAACCGGGACATTGACCAATGTGCTAAATCTTCCATACGGATTCGAGATTTACAGCCTGCTTACGCGATGGAATCCGCTTAACGCCAAACGCCCGTACACACTACCTTACAACGGTAAAAACGTTATGGTCGTCGGCCTCGGTCCGGCGGGCTATACGCTGGCACATTACCTGCTCAACGAAGGCTTTGGCGTCATCGGCATCGACGGCCTAAAAATCGAGCCGCTTCCGCTTGAGTGGACGGGAAATCACGGAAAATCCTGCCCAAAACCGATCAAGGATATCGGCGAAATAACCGAGAATCTTGACGAACGCATTCTGTCAGGCTTCGGCGGTGTTTCTGAGTACGGCATCACGGTCCGTTGGGATAAGAATTTTCTCACGATGATCCAACTTATGTTGACGCGCCGCAAGCGTTTTCGCCCGTACGGCGGGATCAGGTTTGGCGGAACGCTGACGATCGAGGACGCTTGGGAGCTTGGATTTGATCACATCGCGATCGCAACCGGCGCCGGTCGACCAACGATCGTGCCGATGAAGAATAACCTAATTCGAGGCATTCGACAGGCGTCCGATTTCCTCATGGCCTTGCAGCTAACTGGTGCGTTTAAGAAAGATACGTTGTCGAACCTCCAAGTAAGGCTGCCGGCCGTAGTAATCGGTGGCGGACTGACCGGTATCGATACTGCGACCGAACTTTTTGCATATTACCCAGTGCAGGTCGAAAAGATGCTCGGAAAATGGGAGCAAGTTGTCGCGGAATTTGGCGAGGAAAGGGCCGTCGAAGCGTTTGACGAGGAAGAGATCCGCACCCTTCAGGAGTTCCTCGAACACGGCCGAGAGATACGCGCCGAACGAGCACGTGCCGCAGCGGCCGAAGAGGAGCCCAATTTTGTTCAGCTGGTACGCAGCTGGGGCGGCGTTTCGCTGATCTATCGCAAGCGCTTGCAGGATTCGCCGGCCTATCGCCTCAACCACGAAGAAGTTCAAAAGGCCCTTGAGGAAGGTATTAATTTTGTCGAGTGCATGAATCCGACCGAGGCAGTTCCTGACGAACACAGTGCAGTAAAAGCGATCATTTTCGAACGTCTGGATTATGTCGCCGAGACAGGTAAATTTGAGAAAACCGGTGATATGCACGAGTTTCCGGCTCGGACGGTCTGTGTCGCAGCCGGAACATCGCCAAATGTCATTTACGAAAAGGAAAAACCCGGCACGTTCAAAATGGACGAATGGAAGCAATTCTTCCAGCCGTTCAAGGTTGAGCGCGGGAGGGACGGCAAGCAGCATGTCGTCGAAACGCCGAAAGGCGAGGCAGGGTTCTTCACCTCGTATGAGCACGACGGCAAATTCATTAGTTATTATGGCGATAACCATCCAACCTATGCCGGAAACGTCGTAAAAGCGATGGCGTCCGCTAAACACGGCTATACCAAGGTGGTCGAGATCTTTGCCGACGAACTCGCCACACGAGGAACCTTGCCGCAAGCGGAGCGCGATTCGATATTTGACAAGTTAGAAGCGACGCTCGACGAGCAACTTCGTGCTTATGTTGTAAAGGTTGATCGCCTAACGCCGACGATCGTGGATGTGATCGTCAAGGCGCCGCTGCAAGCACGCAAGTTCGAACCCGGCCAGTTTTACCGCCTGCAAAATTTCGAAACCTCAGCACCAATCGTTGACGGCAAACGTCTGATGATGGAAGGCCTTGCCTTGACTGGTGCCTGGGTTGATGAGGAAAAAGGCTTGCTTTCGATGATCGTACTCGAAATGGGCACGTCGTCGCGGCTTTGTCAGCTACTAAAAGAAGGCGAAGAGGTTCTCGTGATGGGCCCAACCGGAACACCAACCGAGATCACTGAGAACGAGACCGTCTTGCTCGCGGGCGGCGGCCTCGGAAATGCTGTTCTTTTCTCGATTGCTCGTGCTTTAAGAGCAAAGAACAACAAGGTGATCTATTTCGCAGGATATAAAGACGGAGCGGATCTATTCAAACGAGAAGAGATCGAAAATACGACCGACCAGGTTATTTGGGCAACTGATTATGGTGTTGAGATCGCTCCGCATCGAAGCCAGGATTCGCATTTCCGCGGTAATATCGTGCAGGCGATGATCGCCTATTCCAAAGGCCGTCTGGGAGGTCAAACTGTTGACCTAAAGTCCGTCGACCGGATCATAGCCATCGGCTCCGACCGCATGATGAACGGCGTCCGCGAGGCTCGCCACACGACGCTCAAACCATATCTCAACGAAAACCATACCGCCATCGGCTCGATCAATTCGCCCATGCAATGCATGATGAAAGAGGTCTGCGCCCAATGCCTCCAACGTCACGTCAATCCGCATACCGGTGAGGAATTCTTTGTTTTCTCGTGTTTTAACCAAGACCAGCACCTCGATTTCGTCGATTTCAAAAACCTCAACGACCGCCTGCGTGCGAACAGCATTCAGGAGAAATTGACGAATTTGTGGCTGGATCGGGCGTTTGGGAAGGAAGAATTTAAGAAAGAGCTTGGTGTAGGTAGCTAAATATTGATCGCCGACACGACCTTTCCAACCACATCGCCACGCCTGTTTTTGATCGGCATTGGCGATAGTCCCGTTAAATCGTCCTTTGTCAGAATTCCCAGTTGTCGGAGAACCTCGACTGCAACGACAGGCCGTGCGCGATGATCGTCACCATCCTCAACCTTGAGGGCGATGGCGAGACCGGTTGGATATTTTTCACTGGGAAGAACGCCGCAGAGCCAGACGCCGTCGGCGCCGACCTTTGAAATTATCTTGCCGGGCGCGGCTTGCATGAGCATTGTGTCGAGGCGTTCGCTGCCGCCGATCAATTCGGGATACCTGATCATTGCGGCAACGATACGCGAGCAAGCCTGTTGGGTCGGCTCCGGAAATCTCGACGGCGCAATGAGATTAATAAAACTCTTCGCCATCGACGCAACAGGAAGCGCGAAATTTGGCGCCGCACAGCCGTCAATACCGATTGCGATCTGACCCTCGGGTACCTCCGCAAAATCGGCGA
>DAIRVI010000009.1:0-10587 GCA_036802885.1 Pyrinomonadaceae bacterium | reverse complement strand
CAACGATCTCAACATGTATCGCCTCGCCGGAGTGCGACGCGACCGCCATCGCGATCTCATCCTCGGTAAACGAATAGGCGTCTGCGGCGCCGCTTGTGATAAATGGGATCGCCTGAAATGCCTTGGCAGATGAGCGGAAATACGTGACGGTCGATGGATCGCCGATCGAGAGGATCACTTTGTCGTTTCCATCAATGACCATCAGATGGCCGCGATGGATCGACTCGATCGTCTCGCCGCGAATGACATTGGCCAATATTTCAGAGGGCATAGACTTTTTTAGCTTCCGGCCAGCATCGCACGAGCATTCTCGCGGGCGGCGTCGGTTATCTGCTCACCGGCGAGCATACGGGCGATCTCCTCGATCTTTTCGGCGGCGCTCAACTCGCGTGCCCTTATCAAAGTTCGACTGCCGGATGTTTCTTTTTCCACAATAAAATGCAAGTCCGCGAGCGAAGCGATTTGCGGCTGGTGCGTCACGCAAAGCACCTGTTGCGTTGCAGCAAGATCCTTGAGCTTTCGCCCCACGGCCTCTGCCACTCGGCCCCCAATACCGACGTCGATCTCATCAAATACCGCAGATTTCTTAGCTTCAGTTGCTTTCGCAGTCGTTTTCAATATAAGCATCAATCTCGAAGCCTCACCGCCCGACGCGACTTTTGTCAGAGGTTTTGGCGATTCACCCGGATTTGCCGAAAAGTAGAATTCGACACGGTCAAATCCTTTGGTTGTGAATGAGCTTTCGTCTGCCTCGATTCGCACCTCAAACCGTGACTTTTCGAGAGCAACCGCCTGAAGGTTCTGTTCGACCTGTTTCTCAAACTTTTTGGCGGCTGATACGCGTTTTTTGTGAAGTTCGCCCGCGAGCCTAATATATTCGACTCTACGTTCGGCAAGCTTTTGACGTAACTCAGCCTCGCGAAACTCGGCCGTTTCGATATTCTGCAGACGCTCGTCCGAAACCCTTAAATGCTCCAGGACCGATCCGATCGAATCGCCGTATTTGCGTTTGAGTCGCGATATTTCGGCAAGCCGATTCTCTATCTCGTCGAGCCGTTCCGGCGAAAACTCGAGATGGCCGCGGAAATCGCGAACGGCAATGGCGAGATCCTCGATCACCGCCCGCGCCGATGCTATGCCCTCTGCGTAATCGCGGAATCGCGCCTCAAACCCGGCAAGTTCGTCTATTTTTCGTTGTGCTTTCTCGAGCGTTGCCGCTGTCGATTCGGCATTGTCGTATAACAGCGAAAATGCCTCGTTACTTAGGACGGTAAGTTTCTCGACATTATTCAGCCTGTGCTTTTCATCGTCAAGCTCGGTGTCTTCGCCTGGCGTCAAATTGGCGGCGCTGATCTCGCCGACCTGAAACCGTAGAATGTCGAGAAGCTGCAGTTTCTCTGCCTCGTCTCTTTCGAGCGAGGCGAGTTCGGCAGCAATTCCTGACCACTCGCGATACGCATCAGCCACTCCGGACTTTAGGGCTGCGCTGTCCGCAAACTCATCGAGCATATCGATGTGCGTATTTACGTCATAAAGCGCGGCCTGCTCGCCCTGCCCGTGAATGTCGACCAGAAAGCCGCCGATCCTCCTAAGCAAACTCTGCGTAACGAGCTGACCGTTTATGAATATTCGATTCTTGCCAGTTAGTGAGAGTTCTCTGCGGACGATCAAATCGCCGGTATCTTCCGTCTCGATTCCGCTCCCGTCAAAGATCGTTCTTAGGTCGTCGCCGACCTCCATTGAGAAAAGACCTTCAATTACGGCGGATTCACAGCCATCTTTGATCAGATCGTTCGACACTCGTTCGCCGGTGAGAGCCCCAAGGCTGTCAATTATGATCGACTTTCCCGAACCGGTTTCGCCGGTCAGCAAGTTTAGTCCGCCGCCAAATTCGATGGCGAGGTCGTCTATAAGGGCAATGTTTTTGATCCTAAGCCGGGTTAACATACCTACCAAAGCACTGACTATCTGCGGGGAACGACTTTGTCACCCTTGATCCATTTTCCGCCTGAAAATATAGCATCGGGCGGATACTGCTTTTCCAGATCGGCGGCTGTCCAATCAACCTGACGATCTTTTTTATAGACGATAAACTCGGCCAGCTCGCCGGGCTTGATGCGGCCAAGACGAGAGACGATATTAAAGCCGGTTGCATCGTATTCCTCAAGTCCTTTTAGGTTGTTAAGTTGGCCGATGCTCTGGATCGTTGTAAGCGGCGAAAACCTTGCCGGTCGGCGCATCTTAACTGCGGCAATGTCGGCCACTGTAGGCGACAATGTGCCGTTGTTAACGACCGTAGCACCACGAAATATGAAATTAACAAGCCCGCCAGAGCTGTTTTCAGGCAGTGAAAGGTACGGCGTGGAATCCTGCGTTTTTTCGCTGCCCGTCGCAAGCGATTGCAGCGCCGTCATAAATGCAACGAAATTCATCTTAACGAGAAACATCTCATCCTTTCCGTAAAGCCCACCGGTTTCGATCAGTATCACCGGCGTTCCCCAAGCGGAAAAATTATCCCCAAATGCGGTCGCCGTCCATTCATCGCTGTACCGAGCGATATGGCCCGGGATAAATTTTTCGAGCGCCGTAACGATCGCCGATGCGATGCGTCGGTTGCGTTCGTGTCCGGCGTCCAAGGTCTTTGCCGGATCGCCGAAGACTACAAGAAGCGAGATCGCGGCCTGATTGGCGGAGCGTCCAACCGTTGTCAAAGAACCCTGATTGTGGAGGTTAAAACCGATCGCTGGCGACCAACTATCGCGAAGCTGCTTTAAAAGGCGGGCCTCGGGCGTTTTTAGGTCGAGAGCGTCACGATTGATGTCGATGCCCTGCAGGTTGCGGCGTTGATACATTTCGGCGCCGTCCGGATTGAGCATCGGGACCGCCCGAATCGTCACAGTTTCGCCGATCTTTTTTACCCAATCCTTCCCGCGATTTTTCTGCAGGAAAGCAAACATATCCACAAGCGCCGATGTCGCCGTCGGTTCGTCGCCGTGCATCTGCGACCACATAAAGACTTTGAGCGGCCCCTTGCCCCACTCGACCTGATAGATCTCGCGACCGGCGTTTGAAAATCCGACCTGATCGATCTTTAAACCAAGCTTTTTCAACTGCTCGAGATATTTCTTAAGATCGGCGTGACGGACATCGGACGGGAAAAGCGTCGAGATATGTTCTTGTTCCCAATCGGACGCGAATTTTTCCGCTGTTTGCGAATGAGCGTTCATCGATAAAACAAAGGCCACGAGAGAGATTAAAAACAAATGCCGCATACTCATAAGATAAACTGAATCCATGGTTTACGGCAAGGTATTACGAAACGAAGCCAGCAAAGTTATTACTTTAGAACTGCTTTATAGAGAGCCTCGGTTGAATCGACCATTCGGGTCAATCCAAATTTCGTGCGAGCCGCGGCCTGCAGCCTTTTCCCGAGATCCTGTCGAACCTCATCGTTTTCCAGAAACCAAATGACCTTCTCGGCGAGGGCCAACGGATCTTTGATCGGCACTAACGCATTTTGGTCCCCAACTAACTCTTTTGCCCCATCCGTCTCGGTCGCGACGACAGGCTTTCCAGCGGCCATTGCGTCCAGAATAGCGAGGCCAAAACTCTCCGAGTGCGACGGCGAAACGAATAAGTCCGTCGCCGAAAGGAGCGGCCGAATATCGTCGAGCCAATCGAGCCACACAAACTTGTCCTCGTGACCAAAAACCCGCACGAGCCGCTTAAGCTCACGCCGAAACCTCTTATCGAGCGAATTGTCCTTGCCGGCGACCACGAATCGGCAATCCGGAACCCGCTTTACGACCTCGTTTGCCGCAAGGACGAGATCGCGTTGACCCTTCAGCAGTTTAAGCTCACCGAGCGTCGCAACGAGCGGGGCGTCGCGCGGAATGCCGTGGAATTCCCTAAATTCGCGACCGGCTAGAGTGCTGTCAATATGTTGTTCGTTGGCAAAGTCAATTCCGTTATGGATCAAATGAACCTTTTCGACTGGAAATATCTTTTCGAGTTGCTCCCGCACCCGCGGAGAAACAGCTATCGCGGCATCTACGTTCCTGAGTGCAAATCTGTGAAACGGCTTTAACGGAAAAACGACGTGCCGGGTCAAAATGAGTTTTGCATTTTTTGCGGAGCGAACGGCGATACTAGCCGCCAAATAGTCACGCGCGACGTGGGCGTGAACAACATCGATCCTTTGTTTCTCAATAAACCGGCCGATCTTTTTTGCGCTAAACATCCCAAAGGAATTACGTATCGAAACGTGTAAGAATCGTTCTGGTGGTAAGAAGTCCAATCTCTCCTGCCATTCATTCGTCGGCCGCAGAGCGACAAAGACCTCATGCCCGCGTTGTGTTAGTTCACGGCACAGATCGACCAGATGTCGCTCGCCGCCGCCAAAAATTTTCGCCGAAGAAATTTGCAATATCCGCACGTGTCAGAGTTTAACGCGAAACGCGACAACAAAAAAAGGCACGCCTCAAACGAAGCGTGCCCAATGTCCTCGAAGGGAGCAAAAATCAGAATTGGAAACGAGCCCCAAATTGTACCTGTCTTTCACGGAAAATGCTATTTCCTGCGGCAGTCACCGAGCCAAAGGTCGGTGAGAAATTAAAAGTTGTTCCCGAAAGTGAGTACATGGTTGAATTAATAGTGGTCGCCTGGAACCGATTGAATAGATTGAACGCCTCGGCCAAAAATTCAAGATTCATTGTTTCTGTAAATCGGAAGCGTTTTGACAGTCGAAGATCTACGTTGACAATCTTCGGAGATCGGAAAGTGTTCGGTGCAAGACCCGGTATCCTGGTTGAGCCGCCGGCGCCAAGCACGCCCGTGCTAGTCAATCCGCTAATAGAACTAGTCGTGCTTCCCGAATATGTGGATCCTGATTGAGCAGTTATAATCGGAGCAACTGACCATCCGCCTAAAACTACCTTGCCAGCTCGCGAATTCTTTCCTAACCCAAACAAAGTGCTCGGCGCGTAAACCATGCTTGCAACAAAACGATGCGGGATGTCAAAGTTTGAAGTTCCTAGCTCCTGGTTAAGATCGAATGGATTTAACGGACTGTTTGCCGTCGTAAATGTCTGTGAATTCTGACCATTGTCCTGGGCGGATGAATATGTGTAGCTTGTCTGGAGTTGAATTCCGTTAGTCATACGTCGATTCAATTGTGCGACAAAACCATAGTAGTCTGACGAAACAACACTGCTAATTTCAGTGATCCGGCCAAAACTTGTATTTGGGCGGGCGCCGGTAAATCTCGGAGCCGTATACGTTGTTCCGCCAAGTGGTCCGCCGCTAAACGTGAAAGTCGTCGTAGCCGTAGGAAAATTCAAATTAGTATCAATAAAATAAGGCAAATATTGCCCATGACTGATCATCCCGGTGAGTGAGATCGCAGTATTCCGGCCTATTTGCCTCTCATAAACAACATCAAGTTGATGAATCCGAGGGTTCTGGATTCCCGGGGCAAACACGATAATATCGCCCCCGAATGTGCTCCCGCTTGTCGGGAACGCCGCGAGGACGTTCGGGTAGGTAGGTGTCGTTGCGTTTGGACCACTCGAGAATGTTCGCTGTCCTGCAGCAAGGCCTGTATTCGTGATCGCATTTGAAATCGCCGAATTCGTAATACGGCCATAAAACATGCCATAGCCCGCTCTAATCACATTCTCATTGTTTGTACCAAACGATAGTGCAAAACCGACTCGCGGACCGAAATTATTCTTGTCGGCCGGGAAGACAGCCGTACGGGGCACGAGCGGATTGGGCAATTGTGGAGCCGGCTTCTTCTGGTATTCATATCGCATTCCAAAATTAAGGGTTAAATTGGAATCGACACGGATATCGTGCTGGTAGAAGAAATTGTAGTCCCGAGTCTTGAAAATGAATTCTAACGGACCAAACCCCTGGGTAAAATTCGTATAACCCTTGGTTGCCGGAATACTGAAATCTAAGAGCCAAGTAGAAATTGAGGCATAAGTAAACGCCCCCGATTCTGTAAATAGGCTTGCCAGCCGATCGGATACGTTATTGATATCACCTCCAAACTTGATCGTTTGATTACCGCGATTTAAGGTAACCGTATCGGCAAACTGCCACCGCTTTTCGTCCGGATAGGCATTTCTATTTAGGAAGTTTGGCTTACCGATCGTGATGCCGCCGCCACCGCCGATAGAAGCCGAAGGTGGAAATCCGCCGCCCGTTGTCGGTTCACTAGGATCGGGCGTGTCTGCAACTTGCTGCTCCAGATCACGACTGTACTGAACTCTCGCTTCATTTGAGACGGTTGGACTAAAAGCTGAGTTCAAACGGAAATTATAACTGTCAAGCGATACCAGATCACTGCCAAACGAAGTTCGACCGCGAGTAACGGTTGCGGCGGTCTGCACTCCGGCCGGTGAATCCCAACGCAAGCGATTATATACAGCGCTAAAAGTGTGCTTGTTGTTTATGACCCAGTCGATCTTCGGCAAAATCAGGGTCTGATCGCCCTTTCGCGGCACCACGCCAGTCAAGTTCTGTAGATAGTTGAGTCCGGCTGTAACCTGCGCCGGCGTAAGCCCCGCAACCGTAGTCACATTAAAAAATGTCGAGTTGCCCGGCTGCGCGACTGCCGGAAAGTCTCGTTTCTGTTGATCAAAACTGAAAAAGAAGAAAAGCCGATCCTTAACTATCCGGCCGCCAAGAGAACCGCCATACTGATGCCTTATGTCTTTGGGTTTCCCGTCTGGAATCGTGGCGCTCGGAAAGATGAGCGGATTTCGAGCTCCGTACTTGTTATTTCGGTAATACCAGAAAGCTGAGCCATGGAAGTCATTTGTTCCGCTTTTGGTAACCGTGTTTACGACACCACCGGCTGCGCGGCCAAATTCAGCCGAATAATTGGACGTATTTACCTGAAATTCCCGGACAGCGTCCTGGCTGATGGACGAACTAATGCGTGTACGCCCGCGAGCCTCGGAAAAGAAGGCCTGATTATCGTCTCCGCCATCAACCGTGCTGTTATTAAGCAACCCCGAGATGCCTCGGAAACTTATCAGTCCAAAACCACCGTCAGGTGCAACACCAGGGGTCAATAAGATAAAACTCGATGCTCGACGACCGTTGATTGGGAGCTCACTTATCGATGTTTCGTTGATGTTCGTAGAGTTTGTCCCATCGTTTGAATTTAGAACAGGTGCCTCCGAAGTAACCTCGACAACTGCGGTAGCGGATCCAACTGTCAATTTGAAATCGACAGAAGTGGTTCGTCCAACCTCAACGATAATATTCTCAGCCTTGGCCGCGGCAAATCCGCTAATGGCTGCGATCTCTACCCTATATACTCCCGGTTGAAGACCAGTTATTTTATAGCCGCCACTATCATTTGATGCGACCGTAGTCGAACTATTAGTGCCAGTATTGGTGGCCTTCAGGTTGGCGTTCGGAACAACGGCCCCCTGTTGATCTGTAACATTGCCACTGATACCACCTGTAACCGTCGATTGTGCAAAAAGACTGCCAGTGCATACACAGATGGTGAGTGCGAACCCGGCGAACAATCTCATAAGCATATTTTTTGTCATCTGTTTTTTAAACCTCATTATTATTTTTTTTGGAAGCATTATTGCTTTGATCTACGACGCAATTCACGCAAATATTCGTTTTTTGGATTTTTATCTTACTTTTCGGATTTTGTAGTTTCCAAGATATTCCATATTTTTCGCGAACTCAAGGCGACCTGCCGGAATTTCTTGCTGTAAATCTTTATTTAATCCTTATTTAATATGGCTTATTTTGCCGATTCGATACTACGGGTCCGTAGCTGCCTTGAAAACAAAACCCGAAAGAAGAAAGTTTCGAAGTAATCGTTGCAAATTAGGTTCCCCAAATCGCACTTCTAACGTGCGGTAATGACATTTTTGCAACCTTTTACGAGTTGTCTGCGTTTAATTCATAGCATTTTGTATCATTTGCTGTTACAAAACTGCGTTTCGTGCGATTTATTACAGGACCCGTATAAAACGGGCGGTTAGTAAAAAGTACAAAACTTGACTTTTTTGTAAAAGTGGTCTAACTTAGTGACGCATTTTATACTTTGGCGATTAGTCGTTGTGTCAGGTGCGTATAAAGAATGAAGTTGAATAAGGGGAAATAATGGCAGAAGTAGAATACGCTACATCATCATACAAAACGCCATTGCATCATCGCATTATTGCAAGCATGCCCGTGAGGGCTAGTTGGGTCGACGCGATTAGCGGAGAAACGGTGAATGTCGAGGGGTTGACCGAGAATGTTGGCGAAACCAGCGCGCTCGTTAATCTCGAAACTTTACCGCCGGTCGGCAGCGAGGTTCGTCTTAGGATCATGGAAGAAAATAAGACGATCATCAATGTATTGACTCAGGTTATCAGGGTCGAACGCGACCCGAGTAAGCCAATGGCCGCTCTTACCATTTTGGAGAATATGAAGAAATGGAAGAATACGGCTATGACAGCGGCGCAAAGATGGGTTACGAGGCATTGGCAGTTAAATTACGAAGAAGAATGGGTTAACTAATCCGGACTTTGCATTCGTTATCATACACTGGCGGGGAAATTTCAATCGAGATTTCCCCGTCTTTGCTTATGAAATCGGGTGAAGCGAAGACGAATTGGCGAACGCTTTGGTATAAAAGGGCATCAGTTAGAAAGATGAAGAAACTGGTTTTTGTATTCTTACTTATTTGTTTGGTTCAGTCTGCGATTGCGCAAACGTCGCCGCTCACGCAGGCGGATTACGTCAAGATGCTCTACGCGCTGCAGAAGTCACCGGGCGTCAAGGCCGATATTATTGAGGCACTCAGAAAACGCGGCATCGATTTTGTGGTGACCGACGGCATTCGCAGCCTTACGCGATCCAAAGGCGCCAACGACGAAGAGTTGAAACGAGCCCTCGAGGAGGCCGAACGCCGACGTCAGAACCCTGTCACCGCGCAGCTACCTTCGACGAAAGAGTCTTCCGATCTGCTCGAAAATACTCGAAAGAAGACTCTTGAGGCGGTTGGCGAGATGCCTGATTTTGTTGTGAAACAGCAGATACAGCGGTCGGCCGCGTATGCCGGCACAGGAAACTTTCGAAACCTCGACCGGCTCGTCGTCGCCGTAAGCTACCGTGCGTCGGGCGAAGAAAATTATAAGGTTTTGTCGGTAAACGGCATTTTGCAAGCCGATCCAAAACCCAAGCAATCTTACGAAGAGGTCGGCGGTACAAGCTCCACGGGCGAATTCGTCACAATGCTTGCGACGATCTTCAAACCAGAAAGCCAAACGAAGTTCGAAATAGTTGATACGGATTTGATTCGGGGGCGTAGGGCAATTTTATTTGATTTTGAGATCGGGAAAGACCTCGCCCAACAGGTCGTAACAGCTGTCGGATATTCAACCGACACGACCATAACCGGTATGAAAGGCCGCCTTTGGATAGACCGCGACGACGCTCGCGTGCTGCGAATCGACAGTGACGCCACCGAGATCCCGGTTAATTTCCCGGTTCGCACCGCAAAGCGTTCGATCGATTACGAATGGGTCAAGATCGAGGACGAAAAGTATTTGCTGCCGTCAGTGTCCGACGTGCGTCTGACCCTTCGCGATAAGGCTGTAGTTTACGAAACGCGTAATCTGATTCGGTTTAAGGATTATCAGAAATATGGTTCGGAAGTGAAAATCTTGGATGAGGATGTTAAACCCGAATCTGAGCCGTCGCCTACAAAACCGCGTTAGTTGAACGCGTAATATGCACCGGCGGCCGCAACGCCAAGCCAAGCAAGGCCTTTGCCAAGGAAGAATAGGAACGCAATGACCCCGGCGCGCTTTGTCCACTTTCGGGCTGGGCAAGTTCGTTTGTTAAGATCTTCTTGCATCACTTTTCAAAAATAAACTGTTCATTAATAGAATTTCAATCGCTAAGTTGCAAGTTTTTGATGATGAAACGACGCATTTGCTCAAAATTTACCGTTTCGGTTTTTTGTTTTACTCTCATAGCTTATGCGTTTGGGCAAACCGCTCCGCCCAAAGAAGAGAATAAACGCGAGGCCGACTTGGTAGAACTCACAAAACTCGACAAATCAATAAAACTCGACATCAGATACGCAACCGCTGACAATTTTGTCGGACGTGCTGTGTACCCTGAGGCTCGCGCATTTCTTCAGCGTCCTGCCGCCGAGGCAATCGTGCGTGTCCATAAGCTTCTTAAAAAGCAGGGTCTGGGCGTCGTGATCTACGATGGCTATAGGCCGTGGTCGATCACAAAATTATTCTGGGACGTAGTGCCTGAGGATAAGCGTAATTTCGTTGCGAACCCCGCAACCGGCTCGAAACACAATCGCGGTTGTGCCGTCGACCTCAGCATCTACAACCGCATAACAGGTAAAGCGGTTGCGATGCCGTCTGGTTATGACGAGTTTACCGAGCGTGCGTCGCCGGATTACATAGGCGGGACGGACGAGGAACGTGCCAACCGCGACCTTCTCCGGGACTTGATGGAGGCCGAGGGATTCACCGTTAATCAGAGCGAATGGTGGCATTTCGACCACAAAGACTGGAGGGAATACGCCATCTACGA